>JAOPVV010000433.1 GCA_025966005.1 Frankiales bacterium | reverse complement strand
GCGGAGCACCTTCCGGCACCAGAACGGCCAGTCTTGAACCGTTCAACATCCACTCATAACCCAGAGGTCGCAGGTTCAAATCCTGCCCCCGCTACAGAAGAAGTGCAGGCTGAGGCCCTGTCTCCGTACGTCGGAGACAGGGCCTCAGGGCCGCCTGCGAGCACATCGCCGCCAGCGCGGCCACCGACCCGGCTGCTGCTGCTGACGCGGCCTGGGCGGCGTCGGACTTCCTGTCCGCTGCAGGCCGAGTTGTCGAGGGCCGCGCGGGAGGGCCAATGTCCGACGCTGCCCACTGCTACGACGGCGCCGCCCGGGAGCTGTTCGGCCGGACACCGGAGCCGTTGGCCGCCGGCACCGGACTGCGGGAAGCCGGGCGCCTGCTGCCGAGCGTGCAGGTCGCCAAACCCAGCGAAGTTCGGCAGCTGCTTGCACTGCTCGTCCAGCTGGCCGCGCTCACCGACACCGTCACCGGCTGCGGGAGACTCAACAGCGCGCGGCGCGAGTCCAGGCAGCTCGCCGGGCCGCCGAACAGCCGCGGGACATGACCGCCGGCTACGCTCGATCCAAGGAATCGTCGGCCGGCCCGGTGGTGGCGCCCGGCCGTCGGCCGTCACTGTCGCCGGACCTGCCGCTGCACCCGCCGCGAGCCCCGCGGCGCTGATCGGTTCGGGATCGCCAGCGGAGATTGCCACCTACCCTCTCACAGGCAGACGTCGCACGTCGTGTCCAGAACCCCTCCGTGTTCGCGTCCTCCTCGCCGACGAGGCGCAAGCGGCAGCGACCGCGCCTTGGCCGGCGAAATGCTGCGGCGCGCACCGGGGCGGGTGCGATCATCTCGCAGCCGCCGCTGTGCGATCTTGCTCCGCCGCCGACTGCCAGGCTGCGGGTGCGGCCCGTTTGTGGTCAGGTACCGGGCTTGAGCAGCACCTTGGTCCACCCTCCTTCGCGGTTGTCGAAGCGCTCGTAGGCGTCGACTGCCTGGCCGAGGCCGACCTCGTGGCTCACGATGAGGCCGGGGTTCGCGCGACCGGTGAGGATGAGGTCCCGGAGCTGACGGTTGTAGCGCTTGACGGGCGCCTGGCCCGTGCCCATCCGCTGGCCTTTGGTGAAGAAGGTGCCGTAGTCCCAGCCGATCGTTCCGGCGGAGGACGGGTCATCCAGGCCGGGGTCCTCGGGGACGTAGACGCCAACGACGCCGATGCTGCCAGCGGTGCGGACGGCCTTGACGAGGTTGTCCAGGACGAGCTCGGGGTGCTCCTGGCCGGATGGGTCGTGGGCCTGCCAGCCGACCGCCTCCACGCCACGGTCGACGCCGATCCCGTCGGTAGCGTCGAGGATCTGCTCCACCGGGTCGCCGGCGCTGAAGTCGACTGCGGTGGCGCCGTACTTCTCCGCGAGCGCCAGGCGGTCAGCCTGCTGGTCCACGACGAACACCTGGGATGCGCCGCGCAGGAAGGCGCTGTGCGCCGCCATCAGCCCGACGGGTCCGGCGCCGAAGACGGCGACGCGGTCGCCGGGGCCAACCTCGGCGAGTTCGGTGCCGTGGTAGCCGGTCGGGAAGACATCGGACAACATGGTGAAGTCGTTCTCGTGCTCGGTGCCGGCCGGAAGCTCGAGCAGGTTGAAGTCGGCGTACGGCACGCGCAGCAGCTCGGCCTGCCCGCCGTCGTACGGGCCCATGTTGGCGTAGCCGTACGCGGCGCCGTCCACGCCCTCGATCGGGTTGACCCGCAGGCAGAACGAGGTCCAGCCGCCGGTGCAGTTGCGGCAGGTGCCGCAGGCGATGTTGAACGGGACGCTGACACGGTCCCCGACCTTAATCCGAGTGAGGCCGGGGCCGACCTCCTCGACGATGCCCATGTTCTCGTGGCCGAGGACCTTGCCTTCTTCGACGGCGGTGCGGCCTTCGTACATGTGCAGGTCGGACCCGCAGATGTTGGTCGTGGTGATGCGGATGACGGCGTCGTTGGGCGCCTCGGTCCGGGCGTCCGGAACGTCCTCGACGGCGACCTGGCGGGGACCCTTGTAGACGATGGCCTTCATAGTGGCTCCTTCTTCAGTACGGACGAAAACAGAGCGGCGCGGCTCCATCGGGAAGCCGCCCCGCTGACGGGCTCTGGCGCTACGCCGGGCTGGCCGGGGCGATGACGGTGGTGCTGCTCTGCTCGCTCGGGTAGACGTCAGCGCCGGACGCTCCCGTGGCGGCGAAGGCGCTGAGGAACTGCTGAGCGGCGTCCTGCTGGGCCTGCTCTGCGAGCTCGAACACGGCGCTCGCGCCGAAGAACTCGTGCATCGCGCCGGGGAAGTACGCCGTGCGGGTGTCGACACCGGCTGCCTCGAGCTTGTTGGCGAACTCCTGGCCCTGGCTGCGCAGGACGTCGCGCTCGTCGGTGATGACCAGCGTCGGCGGCATGAGCGAGAGCTGCTCCTCGGTCCAGCCGAGCAGATCGATGCGCGGGTCCTTCGCCGCGTCCGGCTGGCCCTCGAAGGCGTGCATCGCCATCCAGGACAGCAGCGGCCGGTTCAGCGGCCGGCCGTCGGCAGCGTCGCTCATGGACTCACCGAACTGCTCTGCCGTCGTGACGGGGTAGACGAGCACCTGCGTGACCGGCGGCGTCTCGCCGGCCTGGGACAGCTGCAGGACGGTGGCAGCGCTCATGTTCCCGCCGACAGACTCCCCTCCGATGCCGATCCGGGTCGGGTCGCCGCCGAAGGACGCGGCGTTGGCGACGGTCCAGCGGTAGGCCGCCAGGACGTCGTCGTGCGAGGCGGGGAAGACGGCCTCGGGTGCGCGTCGGTAGTCCGGTGTCACGACGATGGCGCCGGTCTTGTTGACCAGGCCGCGGCAGCTGTCGTCGTAGTGGTCGTCGATGGTGAACAGCACCCAGCCGCCGCCGTGGATCCAGAAGATCACGGGCGCGTTGGCGGTGACGTCCTTGGGCGTGTAGACGCGCAGGGTCTGCATGCCGCCGGCGCCGTCGGGGATCTGCAGGTCCTCGACGTTGCCGACCGGCTCCGGTCCCTCGAGGCCGAGCTCGGCCATCACCTTCTGCACGGCCTCCTTCGGGCCGGGCTGCTGACGCGCCTGGTCCGGCTCGAGGATCTCAAAGGGCCGCGGCTCGAGGCTGCTGTGCGCGTCGAGGATCGCCTGGGCCTGCGGGTGCAGCAGACCGGAGGCGTCGGTGCCCAGCCCCGGCTTGATGCCCGCCGACTTCGACTTCATCTCATCCAGCGGCTTGGCGAGCGCGCCGGCGATCTTCTCCGCGACGCCCTTGTCAGCGGCGTGCGGGTGCGGCGCGGTCGGTGCCTTGCGCTTGGCGGCGAGGAACTCCTTGCCCAGCTGCGCGAGGCGCTCCGCTCCGAGCTTCTCGCGCAGCGTCGGGAGCGACTCGGTGTCGGAGCCGGCGTGCTGCTCCCGCACTCCGGCGATGAGCTCGGTGAGCGAGGACTCGAAGTCGGGTGAGCCCGGCTCGGCCTTGAGCAGGGTCGCGAGCAGCTCCTTCGCGCGGGTGTTGCGCTCGCGGGCCTGCTCCATGTCGCGGGTCTGCCCGGTCGCCTCGAACGCCGGGTACAGCACCTGCTCCACGGCGAAGGCGTGCAGCGCCAGCTCGAAGCCGATCTGATCGACCAGAACCCGTCGGTTGCCGCGGCCGGCCTCTAGGTGCTCGAACTGGCGCTCGACGACGGCGAAGTCGTTCTCGATCATGTGGTCGATGTCGCCGGGCAGTGTGGCGTAGGACAGGGTCACTTCGTCTCCGAGGTCAGAGGAGCAGCGGTGCGTTCCGCGCACCGGCGCCGGCCGATGAGCGACCCGACCATCTGCTGTCGGCCGAGCCGTTGCGCCTTCGACTACCCCAGGAGCAGCGGGTCACCCGCACCTCCGGGCCGGGGCAGGGAAGGCGCTTCAGCCGCGTCAGTCGCGCGGTGGAGGGTGCGTCACCAGCCCCTGGGATGGCAGGTCGGCAGCGGGGAGACGCGGGGCGGGTGCGAGGACGCTGGGTCTTGTGGATGAGGGAGCGTCGAGCCTCCACGCCGTGACCGCCGAGTCCGAACTGTGCCTCCTCCCCACGCCGCTTGATCGCGCCTGGCGCAGCGGCTTCGTTCGGAGGATCGTGGGAACGCCTGGCCCCACACGCGCAGAACTGAGGCTTACGTGCCCGGGCAGCCAGGCACCCCGACCCCAGCACGAGGAGCACCCGTGACCGACCTGGTGCTCGCCGTCGGTCCCCGCGACCACATCAGGGGAATGCAGTCCGCGAAGGTCACGGTCGTCGAGTACGCCGATGTCGAGTGCCCCTACTGCAGACGGCTGGAGCCGGTGCTGCGGGAGGCGCTCGCTCAGCGCTCGGACGTGCGGCTGGTCTACCGGCACTTCCCCCTGGTGCAGGTGCACCCGCACGCCTACTCCTCCGCCCTGGCACTCGAGGCGGCGGGCGAACGCGGCCGCTTCTGGGAGCTGCACGACCTGCTGCTCGATCCGGATAGTCGACTCGGCCGGCGGGCCATGACCGAGTACGCCGGGCAGCTGGGTCTCGAGCCGGCCTCCCTGCTCCGCCCGCGAGCGGAGCAGTGCGACGCGAAGGTGCGGGAGGACTTCGACAGCGGACTGGCCAGCGGCGTGCAGGGAACGCCTGGGCTGTTCATCGACGGGCTCCTGCTGCGCCGGACCCCGACGCTGCAGCAGCTGCTCGACGCGTTCGACCGGTCGGCAGCAGCGTGAGCACAGCGACGCAGGCGGCAGCCGGGTTCCGGACGCAGCGCGGCGACGTCACCGCGGCCGCCGGCCGCTACCTGCAGACCGAGGCCGGTGGCGCCGTGCTGCTGCTGGTCGCGACGGTCCTGGCGCTGGTGTGGGCGAACAGCCCGTGGAAGGGCAGCTACGAGGGCCTGTGGGAGACCGAGCTCGCGCTGTCGCTCGGCGACCGCGTGCTGGCGGAGTCGTTGCGTCACTGGGTCAACGACTTGCTGATGGCGCTGTTCTTCATGCTCGTCGGGCTGGAGATCGCGCGCGAGCTGTCCATCGGCGAGTACCAGGACCGGCGAGCCGTCGCCGCGCCGGCGCTGGCCGCGCTCGGCGGCCTGGTCCTGCCGGCGGCGCTGTTCGCCGCCGTGGTCGGCACGAGCGGCGAGGCCGCCCGCGGCTGGGGCATCGCGATGTCGACCGACACCGCCTTCGCCCTCGGGGTCCTGGCGCTGGTCGGACCACGCTGCCCGAACCGGCTGCGGATCTTCCTGCTGGCCCTGGCGATCGTGGACGACGTCGCAGCGATCGCCGTCATCGCCGTGTTCTACACCGACCGGGTCGACCTGGGAGCCCTCGGCCTCGCGGTGCTGCTGCTGCTCGCCGTGGCCGGGCTGCGGGCACGCGGGGTGCGCAATCCCGCGCCGTACGTCGTCCTGGCGATCGGGCTGTGGCTGGCGGCGTACGCCTCGGGTGTGCATCCCACCGTCGCCGGCGTGGCGCTCGGCATGCTGTTCGCGGCCTATCCGCCTCGCGAGGACGCGCTGGACCGTACGCAGGAGCTCGGTCGGCGCTTCCTCACCGCGCCGTCACCGGAACGCGCCCGCGAGGTCGTGCAGACCCTGACCGGGTCGCTGTCGGCGAACGAGCGGCTGACCTTGCGCCTGCACCCGGTGGTCAGCTTCGCCGTCGTGCCCGTGTTCGCGCTGGCCAACGCCGGCGTGGGCCTCGACACCGCGTCGTTGAGGGAAGCCGCCGCCGGACGCCTGGCCTGGGGCATCGTGCTCGGGCTGGTCGTCGGCAAGCTGCTCGGGGTGCTCGCCGGGACCTGGCTGGCCCTACGCCTGCCGACGACGACGTTCACCGGAGGCGTGCGCTGGGGCCAGCTCGCCGGTGCCGGTTCGGTCGCCGGGATCGGCTTCACCATCGCGCTGTTCGTGACCGACCTCGCCTTCGACGACGAGGCGCTCCGGCAGCAGGCCAAGATCGGCATCCTCGTCGGCTCGGCCCTGGCGGCGCTGATGGCGCTGCTGGTGTTCCGTTTCCTGAGCGCCCGCGGCGGGCTGTGCCTGCCCGAGGACGACCTGCTCGCACTGCCTGCGCTGAAGGACATCCCCGACCCCGACTGACCAGCCCCGCCGGGGCAGCCGCTGCTCAGCCCGCGAACGCTGCGGCGTGCTCCGCCAGCCACTGCTGCACCGACCGAGGCTTGCGCCCGGTCGCCTTGGACACCTCGTCGGTGACGACTTCGGACAGGTGCGCCCGGTAGAGCTGGTGCAGCTCGTCGAGCGCGTCGGCGGTCCAGGCGTCGAGCCCGGCACCCTGCAGCGTCTGCGCGAACTGACCCGCCGGGACGTCGACGTAGGACACCTCGCGACCGAGCTCGGCGGTGAGCAGCTCGGCGAGCTGGGCGAAGGTCAGCAGGTCGGGGCCCGTGACGGAGTACGTCGCGCCCTCGTGCCCGGAGCTGGTGAGCACGTGCGCGGCCACGGCCCCCACATCGGCCGGATCCACCCAGGCCACACCGCCGTCGCCCGCCGAGCCGTAAAGAGCGCCCTGCGCGATGGTGCCGGCGCTGGCGAGCAAGTTCGAGGTGAAGCCGCTGGGGGCCAGGACGGTCAGCGCGACGCCCTGCGCGCGGGCGTGCTCGACGATGCGCCCATGGTTGGCCGCGAGCGCGATGGCCTGATCCGCAGGCACCGCGTCGAAGCCGAGCGCCGCCAGCTTGACCAGCGGCACGCTGCTTCCGGCCAGGGCGTCGATCAGGTTGCTCTCGAGCCGCACCTGCTCGGCGGAGGCCGGAGTCGCGAGGAAGACGCGGTCGGCTCCGGCGAGGGCAGCCGGCAGACTGCCCGGGTCAGCGAGATCGGCCCGCACCACCTCGGTGCTGCCTCCCGCGAGCCGGTCGGCCGCCTGCTGCGAACGCACGACCGCACGCACCGGCGGGCCCTGCTCGACGAGCTGGCGCAGCACCTCGCTGCCGATCGTGCCGGTGGAGCCGAAAACGACGATCATGATGCTCCTCCTTGGCCTCCCGCGCGGTGCGGGAAGTGACTTGCTCGTGCAACGACCGACGCCGTCAGATCTTCCGGACGCTCAGGCGACCTGCGTCACCCGCGGCAGCGCGTCGAGGAACCGCCGGACCTCGATCGCGGCAGCCCGCGCGGCCCGCCCCGCACCGAGAGTGCTCGCGGACGGGCCGTAGCCGACCAGGTGCACCCGCGGGTCCCGCACCGTCCGGGTCCCGACGAGCCGGATGCCGCCCCCCGGCTCCCGCAGGCGCAGCGGCGCGAGGTGCGCGAGCTCGGCCCGGAAGCCCGTCGCCCACAGCACCCCGTCTGCGCTCAGCCGGCGGCCATCGACCAGGCGACCCCGTCGGGCGTCAGCCGCCCGAACATCGGCAGACGCTGCAGCGCCGCGCTCGTACGCATCGCGCGCCCACGGCGTCATGGCCAGACCGGTGACGCCCACGACGCTGCCGGGCGCCCGCCCCTCGCGCACCGCGTCCTCCACCAGCGCGACCGCGGCGCGGCCTCGCGCAGGGGTGAACGGCCCGTCCTGCCAGACCGGAGGATGCCGCGTCACCCAGGTCGTGCGGGCCACACGGGAGATCTCACCGACGAGCTGCACGGCCGAGGCGCCGCCACCACGACGACGACGTGCTGGCCGGCGACCTAGTCCGCACCGGTGTAGGCGGCGGTGTGCAGCTGGCGACCGGCGAACACCTCCCGGCCCGGGTAGGCCGGCCAGAACGGACGCGACCACGTGCCGGTTGCGTTGACCAGCGCCCGAGCGCGCCAGCTGCCCTCGGAGGAGTCGACCAGCAGCCGGCCGTCCTCACCCGACCGGACGGCCCGGACGCTCACCGGACGTCGGACCGGCAGGGAGAAGGCCTGCTCGTACTCCGCGAAGTAGGCCGGGACCGCGACGGCCGCCGGCAGGTCGCTCGAGTCGGGACGGAACGGCAGGCCCGGCAGGTCATGGACCGAGTGGGTGGTATCCAGGCGCAGAGCCGGCCAGCGGTGCCGCCAGGCGCCGCCCGGCCCGGCGTCGGCATCGAGGACGACGAAGCCGGTCTCGGGGTCCAGGCCGCGGCGCGCCAGGAAGTACCCGCTGGACAGGTCAGCCTTCCCCCGCACCGATCACCACGACGTCCACGTCGCGTACAGCACTCACGCTGGAACAACAACGCTCATGCGCAGACCCGCTTCCGGGCCGCGGGCCTGCGCTCGTACACCACGTCCCTGGACTCAACTCCATGCGGGCCCACGCGTGCGGGTCTGCGCTGCAATCTTTGATGACGAACGCACATGCGGAGTGGCCGGCCACTACCGCTGCGACATGCGGTCCGGCGCGCCGACCGCGGACTCCCGGCCGAACTTGTGATCGCCAGGGGGACGGTCGGCTGGGAGACTGACGCGGTGCGGGTGCTTGTGGTCGAGGACGACGTGCGCCTCGCGGCGGTCCTGACCCAGCTGCTCGCGGAGGCCGGGTACCAGCCGGTCGCCGTCCACACCGGCCCTGCAGGGCTGGAGCAGGCGACGCTCGGCGAGTTCGACGTCGTCCTGCTCGACTGGATGCTCCCCGGCATGGACGGTCCGACCGTCTGCCACACCCTTCGCGGGCGGGGCGTCCTGACGCCGGTGCTGCTGCTCACGGCCCGAGGGGAGGTGCATGACAAGGTCGCCGGGCTCGACGCGCTCGCCGACGACTACCTCGTCAAGCCGTTCTCCCTCGACGAGCTACTGGCCCGCGTGCGCGCCCTCGGGCGCCGGAGCCTCCAGGCGGCGGTTCCGGTGCTCGACGTCGGCGACCTGCACGTCGACGCCGAGCGTCGCGAGGTCACCGTCTCCGGACAGCGGGTCGAGCTGACGGCCCGGGAGTTCGACGTCCTGCTGCTGCTGGCCCAGCGGGCCGGACGGGTGGTGAGCCGGCAGACCTTCTTCGAACAGGTGTGGGACGGCGAGACAGACCTGCGCAGCAACGTCATCGACGTGCACGTGGCGACGCTGCGCGGCAAGGTCGACCGGCCGTTCGGCCGCCACAGCATCGAGACGCTGCGCGGTGCGGGCTACCGGCTCAGGCTCACCGGAGCCTGACCGTGCACCGCCGGCTGCCCCTGCGTGCCCGCCTGGTCGCCGGGTTCGTCGTCGTCATGCTCGTCGTGCTCACCGCTGCCGCGTCCTTCGTGTTCTGGCGGGTGCAGGTGGCTCTGGACAACCGGCTCGACGACGACCTTGACGCGCAAGTCCAGGAACTGCGCGACGCGGTCGGAGCCCACCCAGGGGATTCCGCCGCCGCCCTGCAGGCACTGCCGAGGGGCAGCGCACTCGACCAGGTCGTCGACCGACGGACGGGCCGCGTGCTGGCAGCGTCACCGGCCGTCGCCGGACGGCTCCTGCTCACCCGACAGGACTTGACCCGCGCCGCGCGAGATCCTGTGCAGCGCGATCTCGGCAACCTGCTCCTGGACGAGGACCGGCGCCTGCGGATCCGCGCGGTGCCCCTGGATGACCGCCTCGTCGGCGTGACCGCGCTCTCGCTCGGGCAGCGCGACGAGACGCTACGCGAGCTGCTCGCGCAGCTGACCACAGCCAACCTCTCGGCGCTGCTGCTCACCGCGATCGTCGGTGACCGGCTGGCGCGCGCCGCTCTCCGGCCCGTCGAGCGCTACCGGCAGCAGGCCGACCGCGTCGCCGGCGGAGAGATGGGAGTGCGCCTGGACGTGCCCGCCGGAGCGGACGACGAGGTCACCCGGCTCGGCCACACCCTGAACCGGATGCTGACGGCGCAGGAAGCAGCCGCCCAGCGCGAGAGGCGGTTCCTGGCGGACGCGAGCCACGAGCTGCGCACACCACTCACGCTGCTGTCCAGCAGGGTCGAGCTGGCGCTCCGGCGCCCTCGGTCGGCGACCGAGTACGAGCAGACGCTGCGCCGTGTCGGCGAGGACACAGCCCGGCTGGTCCGACTGGCCGACCAGCTTCTCGATCTGGAGCGAGCCTTGCACGCCACGGCGCCTGCCCGCGGCGACGCCGCCGCCGCGCTGTCCCGGGCAGCGCAGCGCGCGCACGCAGCCGTGCAGGGCAGCCCTCGCACCGTCCTTGCGCACCCGACACCGACGCCGCCCGCGCCGGTCGCCGTCAGTGACACCGGGCTGGATCAGATGCTGGGCAACCTCGTCGACAACGCGGTGCGGCACGGAGCCGGCGACATCGCCCTCGGCCTCCGGTCGTCGGGAGACTTCGTCGTGCTCACCGTCCACGACGACGGCCCCGGCCCACCGTCGGACTTCCTGCCGCACGCCATCGAACGGTTCCGCCGCGCCGACGAAGCGCGCAGCGGCCCGGGCAGCGGCCTGGGTCTCTCCGTGGTCCACGCACTCGTCGTCGCCGCCGGCGGCGAGCTGCGGCTCTGCCGCGATGCGCGCCACCACCGGTATTCGCCCGACACGGACGGCGCACCGCCCTGCGACCACTCCGAGCACGGCACCACCGTGTCGGCGGTGCTGCCTGAGCAGTCAGCGCGGCTGACTCAAGGCACGCCCTCAGCGCGGAGCGACCGCGGCCACCGTTGACACCAGCGACCTCCGCGCGGACAGAGTTCGGCCGCCCGGGACGGTGTCAGACCGGCATCGACGCGCCGGCCAGCTGTCCGAGCTGACGACCTTGGGTCAGTTCAGTCAGTGGTGGCTGGCGGCCTCAACCGCTGCCCCTGTCGCGCACAGCGCCGGCGGTGGTGAGGAACGACCAGCGGTAGCCGGCGGGCAGCAGCTCCAGGCGGAGCACGCCTGGGGTCCGGGCCACGCGGATCTGGCTGCCGGGGGCGGGTGCGCCGAACGGGTAGGTGCTGCTGCCGCCGGTCCCGACCACGAACTCGCGGATCTTCCCGACCGGGGCGAACCGCTCGTAGTTGTGCTCGTGGCCGTTCAGGACGACGGCCCGCCGGTCGGCCAGGGCGTCCCAGAACGGCTGCAGGGCGCGGTCGTTGCCGTGTACGGACCCGGAGGAGAAGCGCGGCCTGTGCCAGGACACCAGCACCGCGGCGCCAGGGTGCGCTGTGAGGTCCCGGCGCAGCCAGGCGGTCTGCTCCGGGATGTTGATCTCGCTGTTCAGGGCATAGCCGCGCCAGCCGCAGCCGGCGTCGTAGGCGTAGTACTTCGGTGGCTGGCCCCAGTAGGTGAAGTAGCCGGCGGCACCCGGGGTGCCGTACTCGTGGTTGCCCGGCACCGGCTTGGTGATCGGCTTGAGCGCACCCCAGCCGGTCTTGTCGTACTCGGCCTTGTAGTCCCCCAGAGAGCCGCTGTCGTACTGGTTGTCGCCGAGCACGAGCACCAGGTCGGGGTGCTGGGCCTGCGCCAGTCGGCCGGTGCGGTCGGCGACCGTGACGTTGTTGACGATGTCGCCGGCGGCCACGGCCACGGTGCGACAGGCGGCGGCAGCAGCAGATGCGCCGATTGTGCGCGGGCTCCGTGCCGCGCCCGCGGAACCGGCTGGTACAGGCGGTGACGCCTCGGCCACGGGGCCGCCAGCGGTGCCGGCGCAGCCGGTCGCGCCCACCGCAAGGGCCAGGCCCCCGGCGACGAGGGATGCCCGCGACCGCAAGGACCATGCCCGCACGGCGAGTCGCGAGCGGCGGCGCGCTGGGCGTCGCGGAGTCACGTCGACGGCGCTGACAGGTCCCAGGATGCGGTCAGCGGTGCCCATGCCACCGCTCTACCCGCCGCCGGCTGAGGCGGGGCTGAACGGGCACCCCGCTCGTCCACTTCTTCCGTTTCACGGCGCTGCGACGGCGAGCCCATGTCCGCCCGGGCGGTGCCGCCGACACGCCGGTGTCGCGACGAAGCCGTTGCCGGCGGCCGCCCTCCGCGGCGACCGACCAGCCCGTTCAGCACGCTTACAGCCCGTCCCGTGCAGCCTGCCGCCATGACCTCAGTCAGCAGTCGGCAGCTCTGCCTCACGGCCGGGGTTGTGACCGTCCTGGTGATGGCCACGGCCTGCGGGGGTGGCGGCTCGACGACGCCTGGACCGCCCGCTGCTGCGCCGACACCGGCATCCTCGGGTCCCGCGCCCTCGGGTGGTTCTGCTGCCCCTACGGCCGCGAACGCGGGCCCCTCTGCCTCGCCATCGCAGGCGGCGGTGCCGGTGGAGAGCAACCCGCCCGGTGACATCCCCGACAACCTGGCGTTCGTGGCCTATCGCAACAACGCCGGCGGCTACAGCGTCACCTACCCGGAGGGCTGGGCTCGCACCGAACGCGGGACGGCGGTCACCTTCACCGACAAGCTCAACGGCATCCAGATCGACACCGCGGGCGCCCCCGCGGCGCCGACCGTCGACGGGGTGCGCGCCGGCGAGGTGCCCCGTCTCCAGACGACCCAGGCAGCGTTCGAGCTCCGGTCGGTCGAACCGGTGAGGCTGCCGGCCGGCACGGGGGTGCGGCTGGTGTACCGGCGCAACTCCGCGGCCGATCCGGTCACCGGCCGGCAGGTCCGCGA
>JAOPVV010000418.1 GCA_025966005.1 Frankiales bacterium | reverse complement strand
CCCCCCGGTGTCGGCCGACCTGCGCGAGCGCGCCGGCCTGCGCGCCGCGGTCGGCATCGGCGAGGCCCCGGTCGGGCTGCAGGGCACGTTCAGCCTCTGGGAGTCGGGCGAGGCGGTCCGCGACTTCGCCCGGGGTCCGGCGCACGCCGCCGTGGTCGCCCGCACCGAGCCCGAGCGCTGGTACGCCGAGGAGCTGTTCGCGCGCTTCGACGTCGTCGGGTCGACGGGCACCCTCGGCGGACGGGACCCGCTCGCATGAGCGTGCGGCTGGTCGAGCTCGACCGGGACGCCCTCGCGACGGTCCGCGACGCCGTCCTCGACGTCTACGCCGAGGCGATGGACGTCGCCCCCGAGGCGGCCCGCTCGCGCCGCTCGATCCTCACCTCCCACCTCGACCGGGAGGGGCTGCGCGCCGTCGCCGGCTACGACGGTGACCGGCTCGTCGGGATCGCCTACGGGTACCTGGGCCGCCGCGGCCAGTGGTGGCACGACCAGGTGCGCGCAGCGCTGACGACCGAGGTGGCGCAGACCTGGCTGGAGAGCGCCTTCGAGGTCTGCGAGCTGCACGTGCGCCCGGCGCTGCACGGCACCGGCCTGGGCCGCGACCTGCTGCTGGCCCTGCTCTCCGGCACGCCCGCGCGCACCGCCGTCCTCACGACGCCGGACGCCGAGACGCGGGCCCGCCGGTTCTACCGCCGCGGCGGCTGGGTCGACCTGGTGCGCGACCTGCGCTTCCCCGGCGACCCGCGCACCTTCGCCGTCCTGGGGCTGGGGCTCCCGGCAGGCGCGGCAGCGCCGCCCCAGTAAGATCAGGCCAGTGACAGACAGAGCCGTCGTCGTCGGCGCCGGGCACAACGGCCTCGTGGCGGCCTGCTACCTCGCCAAGGCCGGCCTGGACGTCGAGGTGGTCGAGCGCGACACCGTCATCGGGGGCGCCGTCAGCACCGTCGAGCGCTTCCCCGGCTACCGGATGGACCGCGGGTCCAGCGCGCACATCATGGTCCGGCACACCGGCATCGTCGAGGACCTCGACCTGGTCGCGGCGGGCCTCGAGTACCAGGACCTCGACCCGTGGGGCTTCGCGCCGTTCGGCGAGGAGGGCATCCACTTCCACGTCGACCTCGACCGGACCTGCACGTCGATCGAGAGCGTCTGCGGCACCCGCGACGCCGACGCCTACCGGGCCTTCGTCCTCGACTGGTCGGCGCGCAACGTCAAGGTGTTCGAAGCCTTCCAGGGCGCCCCCACGATGACCCACCTGGGCCGGACCCTCTGGGGGGTCGGGAGGTCCACCGGACTGGACGGCCTCGAGCTGAGCCGGCAGTTCCTCACCACCGCCGACAGCCTGCTCGACGAGCACTTCGACGACGAGCGGCTCAAGACCGCCCTGGCCTGGATGGGCGCGCAGTCCGGCCCGCCCACGCACGAGGTCGCGACCGCCGACCTCGTCGGCTGGAACACCGTCATGCACCTCAAGCCCCCGGGCCATCCCCAGGGCGGGAGCGGGATGCTGAGCGAGGCGCTGCAGACCCGGCTCGAGTCGTTCGGCGGACGGGTCCGGCTCGGCGACGGCGCCGCCGCGATCACGACCGGCGGGGGCCGCGCGACGGGCGTGCTGACCGAGTCCGGCGAGCACCTGCCGGCGAACGTCGTCGTCACCGGCTGCCACGTCCTGACGACCGTCGACCTGCTCGGCGACGGGCTCGCGCCGTCGTTCGTCGACCACGCAAGGCGCAGCATCCGCACCGGCAACGGGATCGGGATGGTGGTCCGGCTCGGGACGAGCGCACTGCCCCGGTACGCCGCCGGCACCGACGAGACGCACCGCTCGATGCAGCTCATCGCCCCGAGCCGGCAGTTCCTGCGCAAGGCGCACGGCGAGTACAGCGCCGGGCTGCCGCCGGAGCACCCGGCCGCCCTCGCCATGACGTTCAGCGCCTTCGACGACACGATCGCCCCAGCGGGCAAGCACAACGTGACCGTGTGGGGGCAGTGGCACCCGTACGAGCTGTCGAACGGCGAGACGTGGGACGGGATCCGCGAGCGCGAGGGCACCAAGCTGGTCGAGGCGGTCGACCGCGTCGCCCCGGGGTTCGCCTCCTCCGTCGAGCACATGCACGTCCAGACGCCGCTGGACCTCGAGCGCGAGCTCGGGCTGCGCAACGGCCAGGTCATGCACGTCGAGATGGCCTTCGACCAGATGTTCATGTGGCGCCCGATGCCCGAGCTCGCCGGCTACCGCATGGCCGGCGTCGACGGGCTCTACCTGTGCGGCGCCTCCACCCACCCGGGTGGCGGCGTCTTCGGCGCGAGCGGGCGCTCCGCGGCGTCCGCCGTCCTGTCCGACCGCAACCCCTCGCCGCTGGCGAGGGCCGTCAAGAGGGTGCGCCGTGGCTGACCTGTACGAAGTGCTGCTCGTCGACGCCGGCACCCGCTGGCACGCCGGCTGGGTGGTCGACGACGAGACCGAGACCGACGTCCTGCTGCGGGCCGGCACCAGCGTCCCGGTCTTCGCGAGCCGCGCCGGCCTGGAGCACCACGCGCAGGGCCTGCGGCTGGAGCTGCAGGACGACCTGCCCGACGAGATCGACCTCGACCTCGGCGGCTGGCTGACCGACGGCTCCCCCGAGCCGCCGCTGGCCGAGGTCTCCGAGCTGTGGCACGTCCTGGTCGACGACCCGGTCGCCGGCGGGGCGCTGGCCGGCGAGCAGCTCGGCGAGGTCTACGACGACCTCGTCGAGGAGGAGCCGGACTGGTTCGCCGTCCACGGCGCCGCCGCCCGCCGCGCTCTCGCGGACGCCGTGCGCCGGCTGCGCGGCGTCCTGCGCCCCGGCTGAGCCGTACCCTCGCTCGCGTGACGACCAGCGTCGCGGACGCGCCCGCCACTGCCTCCGTGCGCCGGCTGCCCGTCGCCCTGGCAGCGCTGACGGTGCTGCTCCAGATCGGCTACCCGCTGGTCTCGGGCGGCACCCGGGACGCCCTCACGGTGCTCACCGTCGTCGTCTTCTTCCTCGCGAGCGCCACCCACGCGCTGCTGCACCGCGGAGCGCGCTGGACGGCGCTCTACCTGCTGGTCACCACCGGGACCGGCCTGCTGGCCGAGGCCGTGGGCACCGCCACCGGCGTCCCGTTCGGGCAGTACGACTACGCCGGCACGCTCGGGGACAAGCTGCTCGGCGTGCCCGTGGTGATCCCGCTCGCCTGGGCGATGTTCGCCTACCCGGCCCTGCTCGTCGGCCAGCGGCTGGCCCGCAGCACCACCGGGGCCGCCCTCGTCGGCGGCGTCGCACTCGCGTCGTGGGACCTGTTCCTCGACCCGCAGATGGTCGAGGCGGGCCACTGGCGCTTCACCGACGTGCGGGTGGACCTGCCTGGTGCGCCGGGCATCCCGCTGTCGAACTACCTGGGCTGGCTGCTCGTCGCGGTGGTCATGATCGGCGTGCTCCAGCTGCTCGGGCGGACGCCACGGGACGGAGTGAGCGCCGACGACCGGGTCCCGGCCGCGCTGTTCCTGTGGACCTACGGCTCGTCGGTGCTGGCCAACGCCGTCTTCTTCGGACGGCCCGCCGTGGCGGTGGTCGGCGGTCTCGGCATGGGGGTGGTCGCGGTGCCCTACGCGCTGTCGCTGCGGCGCCGGTGAGGCCGCGCCGCGGGCCCGTCGGGCTGCTGTCGACGGGCGCCGCCGTGCTCGCCGTGCACGCTGCCGTCAACGCCCGGCTGCTCCGGGTGCCGACCGCCACGACGACCACCGCCCGCGTCTCGGTGCTGCTGCCGCTGCGCGACGAGGCGGCGCGGGTCGAGCCCTGCCTGCGGGCGCTGCTGGCGCAGACCGGGGTCGACCTCGAGCTGGTGGTGCTCGACGACGGCTCGACCGACGGCACCGCAGACCTCGTGCGGCGCATCGTCGACGGCGACCCGCGCGTCCGGGTGCTCGAGGGCCGGCCGCTGCGCGAGGGCTGGCTCGGCAAGCCGCACGCCTGCTCGCAGCTGGCCGACGCGGCCGCCCGCAGCAGCGACGTGCTGGTGTTCGTCGACGCCGACGTCGTGCTGGCGCCGCACGCCGTCGCGGCGACCGTCGCCCTGCTGGAGCAGACCGGGCTCGACCTGCTCTGCCCCTACCCGCGGCAGGAGGCGCCCGGGTCCACCGTGCTGGTGCAGCCGCTGCTGCAGTGGTCCTGGCTGAGCTTCCTGCCGCTGCGGCTGGCGGAGTCCTCGCCCCGGCCGTCGCTGTCGGCGGCCAACGGCCAGCTGCTCGCCGTCCGCCGCACCGCCTACGACCGGGCCGGCGGGCACGCCGCTGTCCACGACGCGGTCGTCGAGGACGTCGAGCTGCTGCGGGCGCTCAAGCGCACCGGCGGCCGTGGCGGCGTCTGCGACGGCACCGACCTGGCCACCACGCGGATGTACGACAGCTGGCACGAGCTGGCCGACGGGTACGCGAAGTCGCTCTGGACGCTGCCGCCTGCCACTGTGGCGCTCATGACCCTGCTCTACGTCGTCCCGCCGCTGGCCGCGCTGCGCGGCTCGCGGGCCGGCGCGCTCGGCTACGCCGCGGGGGTGGCGGGGCGCGTGGTCAGCGCCCGGCGCACCGGCTCGGCCGTCCTGCCGGCGCTGGCGCACCCGCTATCGGTGGCGGCGTTCGCCGGGCTGACCGGGCGGTCGCACCTGGCCCGCCGTCGCGGCGCGCTGACCTGGGAGGGCCGGGCGCTGTGACGCCGGTGCGGACGTGAGCCGCGTCGTCGTCATCGGCGCCGGCGTCGGCGGGCTCGCCGCCGCGGCGCGGCTGGCGCACCTGGGGCACGACGTGACGGTCTGCGAGGCGTCCGAGAGCGTCGGCGGCAAGCTCGGGCTGGTCGAGGCCGACACGTCCTCGGGCGGGTTCCGCTTCGACACCGGGCCGTCGCTGGTGACGATGCCGCAGGTGTTCCGCGACCTGTTCGAGGACACCGGCGGCTGGCCCCGCGGGCTGGCCCTCGAGCCGCTCGAGCCGCTCGCCCGCTACCGCTTCGCCGACGGCACGGCGTTCGACGCCAGCAGCGACCTCGACGAGCACTGCGCGCGGCTCGACGCCGCGCTGGGCGACGGGAACGGCGACGACTGGCGCGCCTTCACCGCCCGGGCCAAGCGGGTCTGGGACGCCAGCCGCGGGCCGTTCCTGGAGTCGCCGCTCGACGGTCCGCGCACGATCGCCCGGCTGGCTGCGCGCCAGCCCCGCGACGTCTCCGCCATCGCTCCCGGCCGGTCGCTGCGGTCGCTCGGCCGGCGCCACCTGCGCGACCCGCGGCTGCGCACCTACCTCGACCGCTACGCCACCTACACCGGCTCCGACCCCCGCCGGGCGCCCGCCGCGCTGGCCGCCGTCCCGTACGTCGAGCAGGCGTACGGCGGCTGGTACGTCACCGGCGGGCTGCACCGGCTCGGCGAGGCGGTGCGCGACCGCGCGGTCGAGTGCGGCGCCGTCCTGCGCCTGGGCGCCGAGGTGGTCCGGATCGAGCGGACCGCCGGGCACGCCTGCGGCGTCGTGCTGGCCGACGGCGAGCACCTGCCGGCGGACGTCGTGGTCGCGAACGCCGACGCGGCGACCGTCTACGGTTCGCTGGTCGACGCCCCGACTGCGGCGCGCCGGCTGGCCCGCGCCACGCCCTCGCTGTCGGGCTTCGTGCTGCTGCTCGCCGTCAAGGGCCGGACCCCGGGCCTGGCGCACCACAACGTCCTGTTCCCGAGCGACTACGACGCCGAGTTCGACGCCGTCTTCGGCGACCCGGCCCGTCCGGTGCCCGACCCGACGCTGTACGTCAGCGCGCCGGACGACCCCGCGGTGCGGCCGGAGGGCTGCGAGGCGTGGTTCGTCCTGGTGAACGCACCCCGCCACCGCACGGCGGACCACGGCGAGGGCAGGGGCACCGTCGACTGGCGCGCCGACGGCGTCAGCGAGGCGTACGCCGACCACCTGCTGGACCTGCTCGGCGAGCGCGGCCTGCCGGTCCGGGACCGGGTGCTCTGGTCGCAGGTGCTCTCCCCGGCCGACCTCGAGGAGCGCACCGGAGCCGTCGGCGGCGCCATCTACGGCACGTCGTCGAACGGCGCGTCCGCGGCCTTCCTGCGACCGGCCAACCGCTCCCCCGTCCCGGGCCTGTTCCTCGTCGGCGGCTCGTCGCACCCCGGCGGCGGGCTGCCGCTGGTCACGCTCTCGGCGCAGATCGTCGCCGGACTGGTCGGGCCGGCGTGACGCGCCGCGAGCGGCTGCTGCTGATCACCTTCTTCGCGCTGGTGCTCGTCGGCCTGGGCAGCTCCGAGCCGGCGTCGACCGTGCTCGGCGGCATCGGCGGCGCCGCCGTCGGGGTGGCCGCGCACCGCCGGCTGCAGCGGACGAGCCGGCGCATGGACGAGCGGCTCGGCGCCGACCAGCCGGCTCGCAAGGGCTTCTCGTGGCGCCGGCCGCT
>JAOPVV010000413.1 GCA_025966005.1 Frankiales bacterium | reverse complement strand
GGCGGCCGGCGCGACCACGCCGGGGTCGGTGGCGGGAGCAGCGGCGGCGGGCGCCCCGGCCTCGTTCGAGGAGGGGCGGCTGGCTCGTCGGCGACGGCGGGCAGGGGTGGGAACGGTCATGTCAGGGAGGTCCTTCGGCAGGGGTGCTCCGGAGGGTCGCGGGAGCCTCGCGCGCCGCAGGAGCGGCACGGGCACGGCGGACGCCGGAGCGGAGCAGCCCCTAGCGTAGGCGCTCAGCGCCCCAGAGCGATCTTCGTGTCGAAGGTCACCCGTTCGGCTCTGCGGCCGCGGTGTCCCGGACGCCGAAGGACAGACCAGGACGAACGTCGACGGAGGAGCAGGAATGGACCCGAGCACGGTCACGATCCCCGCATGGACGCACGCCCGTCCCGTGGACCTCCCGACGCTGCGCCGGCGCACCGGCGACCTGCTGCGCGCGGGCGTCCCGCTGACGCTGCTGGTGGACCTGGTCGACCCGCACGGGCCGGACTCCCGGGCGCTGTTCGGCGTCGAGGGCGGCGACACCGGCTGGCTGCAGGCCTGCTGATCGACGCCGCACGGCGGCGGACCGGTCGGGTCAGGGGCGGGTCAGCCTCGGCAGCAGGAACGCCGACGCCCGCGCCGCGCCGCCGACGTCGGCCCAGCCGTGCCCGGCGTCCGGGACGACCTGCACCTCGACGGTCGAGCCGCCGCGGCAGCCCGCGTACAACCAGCGTTCGATGCCGTTGGAGGTCTCCTCGTGGCGCGGCCGGCAGCCCGCCTGGCCGGTGACGGTCCAGACGGTCGACTGCACCGAGCGGGGCGACGTCTTGAGGTGGCTGACGAACCGCGACGTGGTCAGCCCGATGCTGCCGTCCTTCTCGCCGTGCACGGCCAGCAGGTCCGGCAGCTGGAGCCCGTTCGCGCAGTGCGCCTCGAGGCTGCCGTTCACCTCGACCGCGGCGACCAGGCGGGGGTGCGGCAGGCACAGCAGCCGGTAGGCGAGCATCCCGCCGCCGGAGTAGCCGAGCAGGGCGCGCCGGTCGGGGTCGACGGGCAGGTAGCGGCCCACGTCGTCGAGCACGGCGTTGACGAAGCCGACGTCGTCGACGCCGCGCTGCTGCGCGACGCCGCAGCAACTGCCGGCGTTCCAGGAGCCGCCCACCCCCGCGGGGTAGGCCAGGGCCACGCCCTGCCGGCGCAGGCCGTCCATGCCCAGGCCGACCGCGACCTCGCGGGCGCTGCCGACGTCCTGGTGCAGCACCACGAGCAGCGCCGCCTGCTCTCCGGGCGCGAGCCCCAGCGCCGGCAGCAGGAAGTACCGGCGGTCCTCGTCGCCGACGCGCAGGTCGACGATGCGGCTGTCGCCGGCGGGGCTGCCGGGGCCGATGAAGCCGTTGGGCCGTGCCGGCGGCGAGGCGGGGACGGGCAGCGCGTCGAGCGGACGGGGCGCCGTCCGATCCGGCGCCTGCGGGACCGCGGCGGCGTCCGGCGTCGCCGACAGGGCGAACGGCACGACGGCGGCGAGGCAGGCCACGACGGTGGCCCCCGCGACCACGGCGGAGCGCGAGAGGCGGGCGTCGACAGCCGCGCGCAGCCGCGACGGGCTGTGTCGGAGCGCTGCTGCGCGAACCCCCCGCTGCGCCACGCCTACCGGGCCAGGAGGCGTTCGCCGAGGAAGTCGAGCGTGCGGCGGGACGCGTCGAGCGTCGCCCACCCGTGGCCGGCGCCGGGCACGAGCTGCGCCTGGACGCGGCCACCGCCGCGGCAGCCGCTCCACTCGCGGACCTCCGCGTCGTCCTGCGCGGTCGTGGCGGGGACGTCGTCGCAGCCGGCGCTGCGGGTCAGGATGCCGAGGCTGCTGACCGCGGCCCGGGGCGCGAGACCCAGCGCCGCGATGAACCTGGCCTGGTCCAGACCGATGGTGCCGTCGAGCTTGCCGTGCAGGGCGAGGACGTCGGGCGTGCTGATGCTCTCGCCGCAGTCGCTCTCCAGCGAGCCGCTGACGACCACGGCGGCGGCGAGCCGCCCCGGACGCTGGCAGACGTAGCGGTAGGTCAGCATGCCGCCGCTGGAGTAGCCGACGAGCGCGGCGCGGTCGGCGTCGACGGGCGCCTGCGACGGGACGTCCTCGAGCACGGCGTCGAGGAACGCGACGTCGTCGATGCCCTGCTCGCTGCTGGTGCCGCAGCAGGCGCCGGCGTCCCAGGAGCGGTCGACGCCGGCCGGGTAGGCCAGGGCCGCGCCGCGACGGCGCAGGTCCTGCAGGGCGGTCTCGGAGGCGACCCCGGCGGGGGTGCCTCCCTCCTGGTGGAGCACGACGACCAGCGCCGCCTGGTCACCGGCCGGCAGGCCCAGCGCCGGCTGCAGCTGGTAGCTGCGCTCGCGGCCGTCGACGGTCAGGCTGACGTCGCGGACGGCGGTCGAGCTCGGGGCCGGCTCGGCGGGGGCAGCGGTGGCCCCGCCGCCGCACGCGGTGAGGGCCACCGCGAGGCCGGCGAGCGCCACGGGCAGCAGCCGGCGCGCGGGCACGCGCACGGCGCGGCGGACAGGCACTGCGTCTCCATCTCTGTCACGGGAGGGGGCGAGGGCCTCGGGCCGCGTCGCTCCTCCATGGTCGCACGCGCCCGGCCTGAGCGACCGGCCGCGCGACGTGACGCCGACCGCTCAGGCGAGCAGGTCGCGCAGTCCTGGGACGGCGGCGCCCAGGCCGGCGGTGTTG
>JAOPVV010000398.1 GCA_025966005.1 Frankiales bacterium | reverse complement strand
GCCCGTCACCAGGGCTGCGGCCAGGACCAGGCGGGCCCAGGGCAGCCCGGGCGTCCCCGTCGCGGGCACCCCGCCCCGCGCCACGGCCAGCCCGGCGGCCATCAGCCCGACCATGAGCGCGTCGTTGTGGGCGCCGGAGAGCAGGTGGACGAGCAGCAGCGGGTTCGCCAGCCCCAGCCACAGGGCGCGGCCGGGCGGGACGGACGTCGCCAGGCGGGGGAGCGCCCAGGCGAGCAGCAGCATCCCGACCACCGCCAGCAGGCGCATGCCGACCAGGGCCGGCACCACCGAGCCGGTGACGCGGACGACGAGCCCGGCCAGCCCCAGCCAGAGCGGGCCGTAGGGGGCGGGGCTGTCGAGCCAGACGTCGTCGACGCCGGCCGACAGCGGACCGGGCAGGGCGCCCGGACCCACCGAGTACGGGTCGAGCCCCTCGACCACCAGGGCGGCCTGGCCGACGTAGGCGTAGGCGTCGCGGGACGCCAGCGGCGGGGCGAGCAGCAGCGGCAGGCCCCACAGGGCGGTCGCGGTCAGGACCGCGTGCGAGGACGCCGAGCGCAGCGCCCACCAGGAGCCGCACAGGAGCAGCACGCCGACGACGCACAGCGGGAGCGCGACCGACGAGCCGCGCAGCAGGTCCCAGCTCGCGGGGGGCAGCGCGCCGACCCCGGTCGCGCCCAGCGCCAGCAGCGCGCTGCCGAGGGTGCCGGCGGCGAGGGCGGCCCTCGGGGGCGGGACGGGCACCGCCCCAGTATCAGGGGCGGGTCGGCATCAGGGCCGGGTCAGCGCCGGCGAGGGCTCGGCCAGCCGCATCGCGCGCGAGCGGTAGCCCTTGTCCTTGCCGAGGATCCGCTCGGCGGCCAGCCGTCCGGACACCAGGACCATCGGCACGCCGACGCCGGGCTGGGTGCCGGACCCGGCGAACACCACGCCCTCGACCTTCGGCGCGAGGTTGCCGGGCCGGAACGGGCCGGTCTGGAAGAACGAGTGCGCGGCCGCGAACGGGGCGCCCTGCTCCATGCCGCGGCGCTGCCAGTCGGCGGGCGTCGTGACGTCCTCGACCTCGATCCCGTCGCCGAAGCCGACGTAGCCCATCGCCTCGAGCCGGGCCACGGCCTCGTCGCGGTAGCGGGGGCCGACGACGTCCCAGTCGATCCCGGCGCTCGTGTTCGGCGTCGGCAGCAGGACGTAGTAGATGTGCTTGCCGTCCGGCGCGAGGCCCGGGTCGCTCCGGGAGGGGTTGGTGACCAGGATCGACGGGTCGCTCATGAGCGTCTTCTGGTCGATCAGCTCGTCGAACACCCCGGCCCACGAGCGCCCGAAGTGGATGTTGTGGTGGGCGATCTTGGAGTACGACCGGGTCGAGCCGGCCAGCAGCAGGAAGCAGGACGGCGAGTAGTCGAGGCTCTTGACCCGCCGCGGCGTGGCCTGCGGCGGCAGCAGGTCCCGGTAGGCCACCGGCAGGTCCGGGTTGAGCACGACGACGTCGGCCGCGATGCGCTCGCCGTCGGTGGTCTCCACGCCGACCGCGCGGCCGTGCTCGACCAGGACGCGCGACACCGAGACGCCGTAGCGCAGGTCGACGCCGTGCTTCTCGGCAGCCCCGGCCAGCGCCCGCGGCACGGCGTGCATGCCGCCCTTGGGGAAGAACACGCCGGCGACGGAGTCCATGTAGGCGATGACGGCGTAGATGGCGAGGGCGTCGTACGGCGACAGCCCGGCGTACATCGACTGGAACGACAGGACCCGCTGGGTGCGCGGGTCCTTGAGGTAGCTCTCGACCTTCGGCGCGAGCCTGCCGAACCCGCCGATGGCCGCGAGCCGGGCCAGGTTCGGGGTGAGCAGGTCGAACGGCGAGTCGATGTTGCGGTCGATGAAGTCCTTCATCTCGTAGCGGTACAGCTTCGAGACGAAGTCGACGTACTCCAGGTAGCCCTTGGCCTCGGCCGGGCCGCAGACCCGCTCGACCTCGTCGGCCATCTCGCCGACGTCGGCCTTGACGTCCAGCGTCGACCCGTCGGGGTAGTAGGCGCGGTACAGCGGGTCGACCGGCTCCAGCTCGAGCCAGTCCTCGAGCCTCTCGCCGACGCAGTCGAGCGCGTCGGCGATGAGGTCGGGCATGGTGAGCACGGTCGGGCCGGTGTCGAAGCGGTACGTCCCGTCGCCCTCCGGCGAGGGCACCTCGAGCAGGCCGTTGCGGCCGCCCGGGACCGCCTCGCGCTCCAGCACGACCACCTCGCGGCCCGCCCCCACCAGGCGCAGGGCTGCGGACAGGCCCGCCAGGCCCGCCCCGACGATCACGACGCGGTCGGTCTTGCCAGGGACGGTCTTCACGCCTCGGAGCGTAGGGCGGCCCGGGTCGGACCACCCGTCGAGCAGGCAGGAGCCTGGTGGGGCTGTGACGAACCACCCGGGGTGAAGCCCCTGCTCCTCGCCCTGGCCCTCCTGCTGACGACCGCGTCGCCCGCGCTGGCCGCCGACGTGCCCCCGCCGCAGCCGATGCAGGTCGGGACCGCCCTGCCGCCCGGCAACTCCGGCTTCATCTCGGTCGCAGGCCAGGCGCAGGGCATGGCGACGGGTGACCCCGGGGCGTACGGCGAGCACATCGACGACCAGCGCGAGTCGTTCTGGCGCGGCGAGTACGGCGACGGTCGCTTCGCGGTCCCGACCGGTACGCCGGACCAGCCGCGGCCGGGCGTGCGGATCTACCAGGACGCCAAGGGCGTCAAGCAGGTCTACGGCGACACGGCCTACGACACCTGGTTCGGAGCGGGGTACGCCGCCGGTCAGCAGCGGCTGTTCCTCGCCGACGCGGTCCGCCGCCTCGGGCGCGGCACCTTCGCCGAGCTGGTCGGTCCCAGCGGCGTGCCGGCGGACGTGCAGGCCCGCACGCTGACCTACTCGCAGGCCGACTACGACCGCATGTTCGCCGCGCTGCCGGAGTCGTCGAAGCAGGTCGTCACCGGCTACGCCGCCGGGCTCGACGCCTGGATCACGCACGTGCGCACGACACCGACCGACCTGCCCGCCGAGTACGCGCTGCTGTCGTCGCTGCCCGAGCCCTGGACGGTCACCGACACCCTCGCCGCCGGCGTGCTCATCACCCGCACCGTCGCCTCCGCCGGCGGGGAGGAGTTCCGCGAGGTCGAGGCGCTGCGGGCGCTCGGCGGGCTGTCGGGTCTGGGTGCGTTCCAGGACCTGCGCTGGCAGTCGGACGAGAAGGCGACCGTCAGCGTCCCGGTCGAGGAGGGGCGGTTCGACAACGCCGTGGTGCCGGCGGCGCAGCGCGACGCGGTGCTGCGCCGGAGCGCGGCGTACGCCCTCGCCCTG
>JAOPVV010000369.1 GCA_025966005.1 Frankiales bacterium | reverse complement strand
CGCGCCCGACCGGGGGCGCGACCCTCCCCGGGCCGGTCCGGCGGCGGACACGGTCAGCCCGCCCGCCGCGCCGCCGCCGCGGCGCACCTGGTCCGGGACGTGCGGACGCTCGAGGTCACGGCCTCCTCCTCCGGCTGGCTTCGGCGGACCTCCTGCAGGCTCCCCCGCGGCCCGGCCTGCGCCCAGGGACCTAGGGCCCTGGGCGCAGGTCGGCCGGGCTGCTGGTCTGGTGCCGCCTGCCGATCCGAGTGGGGAGGTCCCGTGGCCGCAGCCCGCAGCGTGGTCGTCGGTGCGGACGGCTCGGCGTCCTCCCTCCTGGCCCTGCGGTGGGCGGCGGCGCGGGCCCGCCGGCTCGGCCTGGCCCTCGAGGTCGTCCACGCCGTCGCCCTGTGGCCGTACGACGTGCGCCGGACGGCCGACCACGCCGCCGACCCGCACGCCGACGGCCGCGACCTCGTCGGCGCGGCGCTGGAGGAGCTCGGCGAGGCCGTCGCGGGTCTCGAGGTCCGGGCCGTCGTCGAGGTCAGCTCGCCCGCGGCGCTGCTGCTGCAGCGGGCGTCGTCCCCGCAGTGCGTCGCGCTCGGCGCCCGCGGGCGCGGGGGCTTCCCTCACCTGCACCTGGGCTCGACCGCCGGTCAGGTGGCGGCGCACGCGCCGTGCCCGGTCGTGGTGGTCCGCGACAGCCGAGGGTCGGGCGTGGTCGTGGGCGTCGACGGCAGCCCGGCGTCCCAGGCGGCGGTGGCCTTCGCGTTCGACGAGGCGGAGGCGCTCGGCGAGCCGCTGACCGCCGTCCACGCGTGGCTGCCGGTGTACGCGGGGCTCGGCGACCTGCCGTACTACGACGACGTGCGCCCGGCCGGCGAGGACGACGAGGCGCTGCTGGCGGAGAGCCTGGCCGGCCTGCGCGAGCAGCACCCCGACGTCGACGTGCGCCGGTCGGTCGTGTCACTGCACCCCGTCCCCGCCCTGCTCGAGGCCTCGGACGGGGCGCGGCTGCTGGTCGTCGGCCACCGTGGCCGCGGCGGCCTGGAACGGCTGCTGCTGGGCTCGGTCAGCCGCACGCTGCTCCACCACGCCGGCTGCACGGTGGCGGTGGTCCGCGGCCCCGGGTGACGTGGCCCGGCTTGATGGGGACCCGCGCCGGAGTGGGTCCTACGTCCCTGGACCGGGACGGCGCCTGAACCCACCCTCGCTGCATGCACCGGACCGATGAACCGCACGACGTCGTCCACCTGGGCCTGCCGCCCGAGGCCGGCCTGGAGCAGAGCCTGGAGTGGGCGGTCGCCCACGCCGCCCTCGCGCCGAGCGAGCACAACAGCCAGCCGTGGAGCTTCCGCGCGACGCTGCGCGACGGTGCCGCGACGGTGGACCTGCTGCTCGACGAGAGCCGTCGCCTGGAGGTGGTCGACCCCGACCAGCGTGAGGCCGTGCTGGCCTGCGGCGCGGCGCTACTCAACCTGCGGCTGGCGCTGGCGGGCGCCGGTCTCGGCGTCGTGGTGGTGTCCTGCCCCGACCCCGAGCGGCCCGAGCTGCTGGCCCGGCTGTCGGTCGGGGGCGAGACGGTCGAGCGCGACGTCGACGGGCCGCTGCGGCTGGCCGTCCCGCTGCGTGGCACGCACCGCGGGCCGTTCGAGTCGACCGACGTGCCGTCCGAGCTGGTGGCCCACCTGGTGGCGGAGGCGGCGCTGGAGGGCGCCTTCGTCGCACCGGCCGAGGGCGCGGCTCACGCCGAGGTCGTGCGGCTGACCGTGGCGGCGGAGGAGTCGCTGTGGTCGGACGCCGCCTACCGCCGCGAGGCCGCTGCCTGGTCCCGCGCCAACAGCACCGGCCAGCACGACGGTGTGCCCGGCTACGCCAGCGGTCTGGGCGCCGTGCGCTCCTGGCTGCAGCCGACGCTGGCCGTCGCGACCGGACGGCCGGCGTGGTCGCTCGAGGAGATGCTGGAGGCCGGGTACCACGCCCCCGTCCTGCTGGTGATCGGCTCGCCCGACGACAGCCGGCCCGCGGTGCTGCGCGCCGGCCAGGCCATGCAGCGGCTGCTGCTGCGCGCCCGGGCCGAGCGGCTGGCGGCGTCCTACCTGAACGGCTCGCTGCACATGCCCGAGCTGCGCAAGGACCTCGGGGCGCTCGTCCAGGTGCCCGCACCCCAGGTGGTGGTGCGGCTCGGCTACGGCGAGCTGGTGCGTCCGACCCCCCGGCGGGGCGTGGCGGAGCTGCTGGTCGTCGAGCGAGAGCACTCGGACCGCCGACCCGGCTAGTCCAGGAGCTGCCTGACCTCGCGGGCGACCTCGAGGTCCTCGCGGGCCGTGACGACCAGGGTGCGGACGGCGGCGCCGGCGGCGCTGATGTCGCGGTCGCAGGCCGCGCCGTCGTTCGCCGCGCCGTCGAGCCGGCAGCCCAGGAACGCGAGCCGGCCGGCGAGGTCGGCGCGCAGCACCGGTGCGTGCTCGCCCATCCCGCCGGTGAGGACCAGCACGTCGAGCCCGCCGCACGCGGCTGCCATCGCCGCGACCTGGCCGGTCAGGTGGTGGACCAGGACGTCGTAGGCGAGTCCCGCTGCAGCGTCACCGTCCTCGCGGGCCGCGAGGACGTCGCGCAGGTCCCCGGACGTCCCGGACAGGCCCGCCAGCCCGGAGCGGTGCACCAGTCCGTCGGTCAGCTCGCCGGTGGACAGTCCGTGATCGAGCAGCCAGAGCAGCAGCCCCGGGTCGACGTCCCCCGGCCGGGTCTGCATCACCAGCCCGGCCAGCGGGGTGAAGCCCATCGTCGTGTCGACGCTGCGGCCGTCGCGGACCGCGCACAGCGAGGCGCCGGCCCCCAGGTGGCAGGTGACGACGCGCAGGTCGGCCAGGGAGCGACCGACCAGCTCTGCCGCGCGGCGGGCGGCGTGCGCGTGTGAGAGACCGTGGAAGCCGAACCGCTGCAGGCCCCACCGCGCGTTCCACCGCGCGGGCAGCGCGTAGGTGCGCGCCGCCGGCGGCAGGGTGCGGTGGAAGGAGGTGTCGAAGCAGGCGACGGCCGGCACCGACAGGAGCAGCCGCGCCGTCGCCCGGAGCCCTCCGAGCGCCCGGGCCTGGTGCAGCGGCGCGAGGTCGGTCAGCTCGGCCAGCTCGGCGAGCAGCCCGTCGTCGACACGGGCCGCGGCGAGGTGCCGCGGTCCGCCGTGCACGACGCGGTGGCCCACCGCGTCGACCGGGCCGGTGCTGTCGAGCAGCTGCTGCAGCGGACCCGCGTCGTCCTCCCCCGACCACCGCTCCGTCAGGGTCGACGCGACCAGCTCGTCGTCGTCGAGCACCGACAGCTTCAGGCTGCTGGAGCCGGCGTTGACGACCAGGACGCGCACTCAGCCGGACCGGACGTCGAGCACCCAGTCCCGGACCTCGGGCAGGTCCTCGAAGTGCTCGACCACCCAGCTGCCGTGCGCCGCCAGCCGGTCCTCGCACCAGCGCCGCAGCTCGGAGGCCCCCGGCGGGGTGCGGCCGGCGTTGTTGATCGCGTCGATCACCAGGTGGTAGCGGGACGCGCGGTTGCGCACGACCATGTCGAACGGCGTCGTGGTGCTGCCCTGGTCGACGAAGCCCCGGACGCGGAACCGGTCGACGTCGGGCCGGCCGTGCAGCAGCTGGTGCACCGCGCCCGGGTAGCCGTGGAAGGCGAACACGACGTCGACGGTGTCGGTGAACAGCTCGCTGAACAGCGTCGGCAACATCCCGTGCGGGTGGTCGCGCGGTCGGCACAGCGCCATCAGGTCGACGACGTTGACCACCCGCACCCGCAGGGCCGGCAGTCGCTCCCGCAGGATCTGGGCGGCGGCGACCGTCTCCATCGTCACGACGTCGCCGGCGCACGCGAGCACCACGTCGGGGTCGGCGTCGGCCGGGTCGTTGCCGGCCCAGTCCCACGTCCCGGCCCCGGTCCGGCAGTGCTCCTCCGCCTCGTCGATCGTCAGCCACTGCAGCTGGGGCTGCTTGTCGATGACGACCAGGTTCACGCACGACCGCGAGCGCAGCACCCGGTCAGACACGTGGAGCAGGCAGTTGGCGTCCGGCGGCAGGTAGACCCGCGACACCTCGCCGCGCTGGGTGATGACGTTCTGCAGCAGTCCGGGTCCCTGGTGGGAGAAGCCGTTGTGGTCGTTGCGCCACGCGGTCGAGGTGAGCAGCAGGTTCAGGCTCGGGACCGACCGGCGCCAGGGCAGCGCCGCAGCCTCCTCGAGCCACTTGGCGTGCTGCACGGTCTGCGACGCGCTGACCATCGCGAAGGCCTCGTAGGTCGCGAACATCCCGTGCCGCCCGGTGAGCGTGTAGCCCTCGAGCCAGCCGTGACACGAGTGCTCCGACAGCACCTCCATGACCCGGCCGTGCGGGCCGATCGCGACGTCCCCGGGCTCGGTGCGCTCCTGGAACGCCCGGTCGGTCACCTCGAAGACGGCGTCCAGCCGGTTGCTCGCGGTCTCGTCCGGGCAGAACAGGCGGAACGTCGTGGGGTTGGCGCGGTACACGTCGCGCAGCAGCTCTCCGAGCCGGCGGGTCGACTCGGTGCGCACCCGTCCCGGAGACGGGACGTCGACCGCGTAGCGGCGCACGTCGGGGACGTCGAGCTCCGGCAGCGCGCCGCCGTTCGCACTCGGGGTGGCGCTCATCCGCAACGACCCGACCGGGTCGTTGGCCCGCACCAGCTCGGTGGGCCGGCCGTCCGCGTCGAACAGCTCCTCGGGCCGGTACGAGCGCATCCACTCCTCCAGCCGCGCCAGGTGCGCCGGGTCCTCGCGGACCCGGGAGATCGGCACCTGGTGAGCGCGGAAGGTCCCCTGCACCTGCACGCCGTCCACGACGTCCGGACCGGTCCAGCCCTTTGGGGTCCGCATCACGATGACCGGCCAGCGGGGTCGGCCGGTGCGGTGGCCGCGCCGCGCCTCCTGCTGGATCCGGCGGATCTGCACCCAGGCGTCGGTCAGCACCTCCGAGAAGCGGACGTGCATGCCCGGCAGGTCGTCGCCCCCGACCTCGAGCACCGACCAGCCGTGGCCCTCCAGCAGCGAGCGGACCTCCTGCGGGCTCTTGCGGCCCAGCACCGTCGGTCCGGAGATCTTCGCGCCGTTCAGGTGCAGCACCGGCAGGACCGCGCCGTCCTGCACCGGGTCGAGGAACGAGATCCCCTTCCACGACCCCTCGAGCGGTCCCGTCTCGGCCTCGCCGTCACCCACGACGGCCAGGGCCAGCAGGTCGGGGGCGTCCATCACCGCACCGAAGGCGTGCAGCAGCACGTAGCCCAGCTCGCCGCCCTCGTGGATCGACCCCGGTGTCGTGACCGAGACGTGGCTCGGCACCCCACCGGGCGTGGAGAACCGGCGGAACAGCCGGCGCATCCCGGCGGCGTCCTGCGTGACGTCCGGGTAGGTCTCGGTGCAGGTGCCCTCCAGCCAGCCGGCGCCGACCAGCGCGGGGCCGCCGTGCCCCGGCCCGGCGAGGTAGAGCACCTCCTGCCCGGTCTCGCGGACCAGGCGGGACGCGTGCGCGTAGACGAACGACAGCCCGGGGCTGGTGCCCCAGTGGCCGAGCAGCCGGGGCTTGACGTGCTCGGGCCGCAGCGGCTCGCGCAGCAGCGGGTTCGCCTGCAGGTAGACCTGCCCCACCGTCAGGTAGTTGCAGGCGCGCCACCACGCGTCGACGGTCGCGAGGTCGGTGCCCTCGAGGGGCGGGACGGCGTGGGCCGTCGAGGCGGTGACGGTCATGGAGTCTCCCCAGGTCGGCGGCACCAGGCTCGCCCGGCCCCCTTGCCCGGACGAGCGGTCTTCCGGCCCCGGCACCCGGGACCATGGTCCCGTCCGACAGGACCTCCGACCGCTGCAGGAGCGGGGCCCGGCCGTCACCCTCAGGGCATGGACGTCGCGCCGCTCACCCGCCAGGCCTGCCTCGGCCTGCTCGCTCGCCGCGACAGGGCGCACGTCGCGTACACCGACCGGGCGCTGCCGGCGATCCGCCCGTTCCGGTACGCGATGGTCGGTCAGCAGCTGGTCCTGCGCGTCCCGTCCGACGACCTCGCCGGGCGGCTCGACGGGCAGGTGCTGGCGCTGTCGGTCGACGAGGGTCCGTGGACGGTCGTCGTGACGGGCGCCGCCCACCTGCTGCGGTCGTCGGCGTGCGTCGGCCTCAGCGCGGTCAGCGTCGCGTGCGAGGACGTGCGCTCGTCGCTCCCCTTCGCCGCCACCGGCCAGCTGACCGCGCCGTAGGCGGGACCTTGGGCCCTCCTGCTGCGCCGGGGAGTGCTGACAGGCTGCAGGGGTGACCTCCGCACCGCCCGGCCCGCCGCCGCCCGAGACCGTCGAGCACGTCGTCTGGGCCGCTGGACTCGCCCCCAGCGTCCACAACACCCAGCCGTGGCGGTTCACCGCCGCCGGCGACGTCCTCGAGCTGCACGCCGACCGCAGCCGCCAGCTCGCGGTGCTCGACCCGGACGGGCGGCAGCTGCACCTGTCGTGCGGCGCGGCGCTCGAGCACGCCCGCGTCTGCGCGCGCTCGCTCGGCCTCGACCCGGCCGTCACCCTGCTGCCCGACCCGGCCTCCCCCGACCTGCTGGCCCGGCTCGTGCTGTCGCCGGGCCCGCCGGCGACGCCGGACGAGACGGCGCTCGCCGACGCGGCTGTCCACCGGCACACCCACCGCAGCGCCTTCGAGCCGCGTCACGTCGGGGCCGAGGCGCTGGAGGAGCTGCGCGCCGCGGTCGACGCCGAAGGGGCCGGTCTGCGGACGATCGACGGCGAGGACGACCGGGTCGCGCTGACGGTGCTGCTGTCGCTCGCCGACTCCGAGGAGGTCCGCGACCCCGCGTACCGGGCCGAGCTGGCCGCCTGGGCGGGGATCGCCGGCGCGCCCGACGAGGGGATCCCGGCGGCGGCCCTCGACCCCGAGCAGGGCCGCGGGTCGTCGCTGCAGCTGCGCCGGTTCACCACCGCCGAGCCACCGCCCCCGGGCGACGAGCCGCCGGCGGCGCAGCACGCCGACGTCGTCGTCGTGGTCACCCCGCGCGACCAGCCGACCGACTGGCTCACGGGCGGTCAGGCGATCGGGGCGCTCCTGCTGCGCGCCACCCTGCTGGGGCTCGCCGCGCAGCCGCTCGGGCAGGTGACCGACAAGGACGCCTACCGGCACCGGCTCGCCCGCGAGCTGGGTCTGGCCGGCGTCCCGCAGATGGCGCTGCGCATCGGCTACGCCCGCGACACCCGCCCGACGACGCACCGCCGCCAGGTGTCGGAGGTGCTGCGGCGTTCGACGCCCAGCGCGGGAGACACCAGGATGGGCACATGACGACGCGCACGCGGGTGTTCCTGCTCGACGACCACGAGGTCGTCCGGCGCGGTGTGCGTGAGCTACTCGAGGCGGAGGGCGACCTCGAGGTCGTCGGCGAGGCCTCGACCGCGGCGGAAGCACTGGCCCGGGTGCCCGCGACCCGCCCGGACGTCGCCGTGCTCGACGTCCGGCTGCCGGACGGCGACGGCGTCTCGGTCTGCCGCGAGCTGCGCTCGCGCATGCCCGACCTGGCCTGCCTGATGCTGACGTCGTTCTCCGACGACGAGGCGCTGTTCGACGCGATCATGGCGGGCGCGTCCGGCTACGTGCTCAAGCAGATCCGCGGCTCGGACCTGGTGGGCGCCGTGCGCACCCTGGCGGCGGGCGGTTCGCTGCTCGACCCGCGCGCGACCGCCGCGGTGCTCGAGCGGATGCGCGCTCCCAAGGCCGACGACCCGCTGCGCGAGCTGACCGACCAGGAGCGCAACATCCTGGAGCTCATCGGCGAGGGCCTGAGCAACCGCGAGATCGGGCAGCGGCTGTTCCTGGCGGAGAAGACCGTCAAGAACTACGTCAGCAACCTGCTGGCCAAGCTCGGCATGCAGCGGCGCACGCAGGTCGCGGTCCTGGCGACCACGCTGCGCCAGCCGGCCGCCCGGCCGACGGCGGCTCTGCCGCAGGCTCCCGCCCAGCGCCCGAGCGCCTAGCACCCGAGCGCCTAGCACCCGAGGTCCCGCCGCCCTCCCGCTCAGCGGGAGAACAGGACCTCGTCCAGGTCCCGCCGCGGCGGCGCGTCGACCTGTCCCCCGACGCCGAGGCGCAGCACCAGCTGCGGCGGTCCGGGCAGGGCGAGCTGCTCCTGCAGCTGCCCGCGCAGCTGCTCGGCCTCGACCGGCTGGTCGGCGTAGGAGGCGTTCGCGCCCGACGTCGTCGCCAGCAGCAGGACCGCGGCCAGCGCCCGGCCGGCGGCCAGCCAGTCGGCGGGACGGTCCGCCGGCGTGCACAGCACCGCGACGAGCGGCTGGTCCCGGCCGGGACGGTCGTGCGCCGCGACCGCCCCCGGCACGGTGAAGTCGCGCTGCACGAGGTCGGCGCGGGCCGAGGCGGCCTGCCCGCGACTGCTGGTGACGGGCACGCCGTCCTGCCGGCCGTCACCGGGGTGCTGGTGCCAGCGCTCGAGCTCGCGGTCGACCGTGCCGGACCGCAGGAGCAGACGGTCGGCCTGCTCGACGAGCCGCGCGAGCGAGGCGAGCTCGCCCGGTGTGCTGACGAGCCGCAGCACCGCGCCCTCGTCCTGCGCCGCGTCCTGCAGGCGGAACGGCAGGTCGGGCGGCAGAGGGGTGGCGTCGAGCGGTCCCCGGTCGGTACGACGACGCGGCACCGCGGCCAGCAGCGCCCGGTCCTGGTCGCTGGTCGGCCAGGGGCCGCCCTCCACGACCCGGGCGAGCGGACCGCTGTGGCCCTGCGGGAGGACCTCGACGCGCGGGCGGCGGCCGGCGGCCCGCACGGCCACGCAGAGCAGGTGCAGGGCGCAGCCGCAGGCCAGCACCAGCTCGCGGCCCTGCCGGTCGGTGTCGGGCAGCGCCCGCGAGGGGTCCGCCCAGACCTCGAGCTCACCGCCGTCGACGACGAACCTCCAGGGCTGCGAGTTGTGCTTGCTCGGAGCCCATCGGGCCACGTCTGCGTACCAGCGCAGCCGGCCCGCGACGTCGTCGGGGGCGGGGCGTGACGGCCAGTCGGACGAGGTGCTCATGTCCCCAGGCTCGACCTCCGGCGCGGCCCGCGGCAGGTCCGGAGGTCCGTCCCGACGGGACGTTGGTCCTGTGCCGTCCTCACGCGCGGTGCACGGACGGCGGCTGGCCCTCGTCGCCCCAGACGGCCGTGGCGCCGAGCCAGGAGGTCGGCGTCACCCAGGTGACGACCTCGTCGGCGGGCACCGGCCGGCCCAGCGCGAAGCCCTGTCCGAGCACGCCGAGGTCGCGCAGGAAGGCGGCCTGGCCGGCGGTCTCGATGCCCTCGGCGACGCAGGCCAGGTCGAGCTCGGCGGCGAGCTGCGCCACCATCCGGACGATCGCCCGCGCCACCCGGCTCAGGGGGAGCCCGGCGACGAACGCCTGGTCGATCTTGAGCTCGTCCAGGGGGAAGCTGCGGACGTAGTCCAGCGACGCGTACCGGGTCCCGAAGTCGTCCAGCGCGACGCGCACGCCGGCCGCGCGCAGGGCCGCGAACGAGCGCAGCGTCGAGGGGGCTGCGGCCAGCAGGGCCGACTCGGTCAGCTCGAGCACCAGCCGCTGCGCGGGGCAGCCGGTCCCGGCGAGCACGTCGAGCACCTCCTGCGCGAACCCGGGGTCTCCGGCCTGCGTCGCGGCGACGTTGACCGCGACGTCCAGGTGCGTGCCCGCGCGGGCCCAGCGGCGCTGCTGGGTGCAGGCCGCCACCAGCGTGTGCCGTCCCAGCGGGACGACCAGTCCGCTGTCCTCGGCGGCGTCGATGAAGTGCGACGGCAGCTGCAGCGAGCCGTCGGGCAGTCGCAGGCGGCACAGCGTCTCGACGCCGAGGACGCGGCCCGTCCGCAGGTTGACGATCGGCTGGTAGTGCACGACGACGTCGTCCTCGTCGAGGGCGCGCCGCAGCTCGCGCTCCGCGCCGACCAGGGCCCGCGCCGCCTGGCGCGTCGACGGGCCGTGCACCACCCGGCGCCCGGGTCCGCGGCCGAGCGCGTCGTGCAGCGCGCCGGAGGCCCAGCCCAGCAGGGTGCTCACCGAGACCGACCGCCCGTCGGCCGCGGGGTCCACGACCGCCGCCCCGACGGTCGGCACCACCACCTCCACCGACGGGAGTGGCCCGTGCAGCGCGTCGTGCAGCACGTCCGCGACGATCGCCGCCTCGACGGCGTCGCAGCCCTCCCTCAGGACGGCGAAGCGGTGCGGGCCGACGCGTGCCGTGCTGGCCGAGCCCTCCAGACGCCGCAGCCGCGCTCCGAGCTCGGCCATGAGCTCGTTTGGGGCCGGGACCGGCGCGTCGGTGGGGTCGATGCCCGTCGCCACGTCGACCAGCAGCACCGTGACCGGCTCGGCCGCCTCGGCGCTGCGGGCGAGCGCGGCGCCCACCCGCTCCCCGAACAGCGCGGGCGCGGCCGTGCCCGTCACGGCGTCGCGCAGCGGCAGCCCCCGCAGGTGGGCCGGCAGCCGGCAGCGCAGCACGGCCTGCCCGGCCGTGTGGCCCAGCTCGGCCAGGAGGTCGAGCTCCTCCGCCGGGACGCTCCGGTCGCGGCGCAGCGCCACCTGCACCACGCCGAGCACGACGTCCTCGGCCAGCAGC
>JAOPVV010000322.1 GCA_025966005.1 Frankiales bacterium | reverse complement strand
GGCGCGGGCGCTCGGCGCTGCTCGCGTCGTGGTGACGGCGCCTGTCGGGGCGCCGGACGCGGTGGAGCGGCTGCGCGCCGACGCCGACGACGTCGTCTGCCTGCAGGCACCGGACGCCTTCAGCGCGGTCGGCCAGTGGTACGCCGACTTCCGCCCGACCACCGACGAGGAGGTCGAGCGGCTGCTCGCCGCGCTGCGCCCGTGAAGCCCGGGGCTCAGCGGACGGCGGCGACGGGGGCCACGGCCGGGACGTCGGAGTGGTCGTCCATGCCGGCCGCCCGACGCAGCCCGCGCGGTCCGGTGGCGAGCAGGACGACCACGAAGGCCAGCGCGTTGACGAGCACGATCGTGGTGCCGGACGGGATCGCCAGGTGGTAGCTGAGATACATCCCGATCGCGCCGGCCGCGGCGCCGAGCGCGGTGGAGGCCCAAAGCATCCTGCTGAAGCTGTCGGTGAGCATGCGCACCACGACGGCCGGGATGACCAGGGTCGCGGCCACGAGGGTCACGCCGATGATCGTGAGCGTGGCCAGGATCGACACCGAGAGCACCAGCATGAGCAGTGCGTCCATGCGCTTGACGCTGATGCCGGACACGTCGGCGACGTCGGGGTCGAAGGTCGTGAACAGGAACGCCCGGTAGAGCGCGGTGAAGGTCACCGCGGCGAACAGCAGTGCCCCGAGCAGCAGGAGCAACTCGTCGCGCCCGACGCCGTTGATGCTGCCGAACAGCAGCGCGTCGAAGGCGGGGCCCTTGGTGCCGAAGCGGGTCAGCAGGGCGACGCCGAGCGCGAACGAGGCGGTCGTGATGACGCCGATCGCGGCGTCCGCCCCGATCCTGCGGCTGCGCGCGACGACGTTGATGAGCAGGGCCGAGCCCAGCCCCCAGGCGCCCGCGCCGAGCACGATCGGCAGGCCGAGCAGCGGTGCGGCGGCGTACCCGCCGAAGACCGCGTGCGACAGGCCGTGGCCGATGTAGCTCATGCCGCGCAGGGTGATGAACACGCCGAGCAGGCCGCACAGCGCGCCGGCCAGGACGGCCGCGTACATGCCGTTGACGACGAACTGGTACTGGAACGGCTCCAGCAGGGTGTCGATCATCCGGCCACCCCCAGCCGGCCCGCGCCGCTGTCGACGACGACCGGCATGCCGAGGTGCTGCAGCACCTCCATGCGCGCGCCGAAGGTGCGCTCGAGGACGTCGGGGACGATCACCTCGGCCGGGCTTCCGGAGGCGATGACGCGGGTGTTGAGGGCGACCAGGTGCGGCAGGTGGGCCGCCATCCCGTTGAGGTCGTGCGTGGTCAGCAGGATCGCCAGGCCGTCGCGGTTGAGCTCGTCGAGCAGGTGCAGCACCTCGTGGCGGGTGGCGACGTCGACCCCGGAGGTCGGCTCGTCCATGAGCAGCAGCTGCGGACGGCGCAGCAGTGCGCGGGCGATGAACATGCGCTGCTGCTGGCCGCCGGAGAGCTCGCGGATGTGCCGGCGGGCCAGGTCGGCGATGCCGAGCCGGTCGAGCACGGCGGCGACCTCGGTCTTCTCCTCGGCCGTCGCCCACGGCAGGACGCGACGGGTGCGGCGCGCCATGAGCACGCACTCCCCCACCGTGACCGGGAAGTTCCAGTTCACCGTCTCCAGCTGCGGGACGTAGGACACGGCGGTGCCCGGCGCACGGGTCACGGTGCCGTGCTGCGGCTGCTCGGTGCCCAGCAGCAGCCGCAGCAGCGAGGTCTTGCCCGACCCGGACGGGCCGACCACGCCGGTGAAGGCGCCCGCCTCGACGACGTGGTTGACGTCCTTCAGGACGGGCTCTCCCCCGTACCCGAAGGTGACGTGGTCGAGCCGGACGAGCGCCTCGGTGCTCACTGTGGGTAGTCGGCCTTGTCCGGGACCACGTCGCTCACGTCGAGGGCTTCGAGCGCGGTCGCGGTGCCGCCCAGCCCCGTGATCATCGTGACGTAGTCGAAGCGCATGAGACCCATCCAGGAGTGCTCGGGGTCACCCGGCTCGCCGGGCAGGTCGTCGTCGCGCAGCGTGTCCTCGTACCGCGCGCCGGTCTCGGCCGCGATCTGCTCGAGGACCTTGGACGGGAAGACCTCGGAGCCGAAGATCACCGGGACCTTGCGCTGCTTGACCTGGTCGATGATGCGGGCAACCTCGCGCGGCTGCGGGTCCTCGAAGTTCGAGGGCTGCACCGCGCCGATGACCTCCCAGTCGTAGGTCTTGGCGAAGTAGGCGTAGGCGTCGTGGTAGGTCAGCAGCTGCTTGCCGCCGGCCGGGATGGTGGCCTGGTCGGCCTCGAGCGCGGCGCCGAGCGCGGCGGCCTTCGCGACGAACTCGGCGTGGTTGGCCGTGTAGTAGTCGGCGTTGTCGGGATCGGCCTCGACCATGGTCGCGAGGATGACGTCGGCGTACTCGATGCCGAAGGTCGGGTCGGTCCACAGGTGCGGGTTGGGCTTGCCCTCCTCCTCCGGGAAGGAGAAGTCGTAGATGTACTCCGACTCCGGCAGCACCTCGTCGCCGATCTTGACGATGCGGGCGTCCTCGGGGGCGTTGTCCTCGGCCAGCTCGAAGGTCGGCTCCTCGAGCTGCAGGCCGTTGACGAACACGACGTCGGCGCGCTCCATGACGGCGGCGATCTGCGGCGGCGGCTCGAAGGTGTGGCTGTTCGTGCCCTCCGGGACCACGCCCGTGACGTCGGCGCGGTCGCCGACGACGTTCGAGACGATCGAGGTGATCGGGGCGACGGTGCTGACGACGCTGAGGCGGCCGGAGTCGGCGCTGTCGGCGGCGTCCGAGTCGGAGCCACCGCAGCCGGTGAGGGTCGCGGCGAGGGCGAGCGCGGACAGGACGACAGGGCGGGACGTGCGGGTCAGGGTCACTCCGCGAGCGTAGGGCTGTTGCACATGTCTCGCAACAGCGAGGGCCTGGCACCACGGCCCGGGGACGGTCTCTGGATCGTGCCGGGGCGTCGCCCGTCCCGCCACAGGAGCCCCGAAGCCGCGGCGCGGGTAGGCGATCGGATGACTCCTGCCGGATCGTCCGGTCACCCGTTTTCGTGGACCCGCCCGGACGCCGTGCCCGCCAGGTCCGCGCAGCGTGCTGGGCCCGCAGCGCGCGGTGCTGGCGACCTACATCGGGCTCGTCGTCGTCTCGCTCGTCGCACCCCCGGCCTGGCCCGTCTGACGGCGCCGGGGCTCGGACCGTGCTGCCCGGACCGGCCGCCGCCCTGATGCCCGAGTTGCGGCGTCGACGCCGCCGTCTGATCATCGGGGCATGGCTTCGGACGACACCGTGACGCCGCCGTCCAGGGCGGTGTCGGACAAGGACCGCTACCGCCCGCCTCAGGGCGACGAGGCGGTGCACGTGCTGGTCGACGGCGAGGCCTATCCGGGGGAGGTCCTGGGACGGAACGGGCCGCGGGTCCACGTGGTCTTCGAGAAGGCGGGCGGCCGCTACCGCCGCTGGGTCGACGCCGGCTCGGTCCGGCCGGTCACCGCGTAGGAGCGCAGCCGTCCGCTGACGACCTCCGCGACCCGCCAGGTGAGGACACCGACGGCGAGCGAGGCGAGCACGCCCATCCACGGATGGTCGACCTCGAGGTGGGGGTAGACCTGCCAGTGCGTCAGGTAGACGTACAGCGAGCTCGAGGCCAGCACCCCCGCGAGCCGGCGCAGCACCCGCGGACACGGCAGCTCCGGCAGCCACACCAGGGCGAGCAGGCCGACGGCGACGACCGCCTCGCGCTGCGGATCGCCGAAGAAGCCGGGCAGCGCCAGGAGCAGGACGGTGCTGACCAGGGCCTGCCGCCCGCGGGTGCTCGCCCGGGCCGCAGCCCAGCCGAGGGCGAACAGCCACAGCACCGCCGGGGCGGTGTGGATGCCGTCCGGGCCGCCGGGCAGCGGCACGACGCCGGCGCGGACGAGCAGGCCCGCCCCGACCAGGGCCGCCGCTGCCGCGAACGGCGCACGGCGCTCGAGGCGGTCGAACGACGGCACGGCGACGAGCACGGCGACCAGCCCCACCAGCTGCAGCAGCGCTTCCACGAACCACAGCTGCCACTGCGGGGAGAAGGCGTCCGGTCCGAGCAGCACGTTGAGGTGCAGGACGGTCGGCAGGCCGTAGTCGCCCGTGACCAGCGCGACGCCGGCCGCCCAGACGGCGGTCGGGACGGCGATCCGGGTGGCGCTGGCGGCGAGGTGGCGCAGCCGCTCGCGACGCGGCACCGGACTGAGCCCGAAGCGGGCCAGGTTGAAGCCGGCGACGCCGACCAGGACGTGCGCGCCGCCCACCACCGCGAGCGCGTTGCTGTGGAAGCAGACGACGAGCACGATCGCGAGCGCGCGCAGCGCGACGCTCGTCTCCAGGGTGCGGCAGCGGCGGGGGGAGGCCGCCGGCTCCAGGTCGCGGATCGCCGTGGTGTGCCAGCCGGTGGGCAGGTGTCCCAGCTGGTCCTCGAGCCGCAGCGACAGCTCGACGTAGGACAGCGAGTCGCCGCCGGCGCTGACGAAGCTGCTGTCACCAGTGAGGTCGTCGCGGTCGAGGACGTCCGCGTACAGGGCGAGCAGGTCACCGTCGGGGCGCGGTGCGACGTGCGCCGGCACGAGGTCGAGAGCGGCTGCGCGGTCGGGCTTCCCGGTGTCGAGCCGCGGCAGCTCGCCGATGTGCGCGGCACGGACGGCGCTCGCCGGCAGGCCGGCGGCG
>JAOPVV010000235.1 GCA_025966005.1 Frankiales bacterium | reverse complement strand
ACGACGCTCGCGACCGGCGTGGCCGAGCCGTCGGGGGCGGTCGTCGTCGACGGCGAGCTCGTCGTCGTCGCCAGCGCTGCCCACCGGCTCGAGCGGCCGGTGGCGCCCGGCGCGATGGCCCGGGTGCGCGGCGCCGCCCAGCAGACCCAGCGCCCGGTCACCGACGTGGCGCCGGGTCCGGTGGCGCTGCGGGTGGTGTTCGAGCCGCCTCCCGGCCAGCACCTCGACGAGCGCGACGGCCCTGCCACCCGGCTGGTCGTGTCGGCGTCGCCGCCCGGGCTGCTCGTGTCGGGCGGTGGTGCGGGACAAGGGCTGTCACGCGCGCTGGTGCTCGCCGGGGACTCTGGCGTCCTGCACGTCGCCGCCACCGCGGCCTCGTGCGACGAGGGGGTCGAGCACCCCGCCTGCCACATCACGCAGCAGGACTGGGGCATCCCCGTGCGCCTGATGGCCGGAGCGGCCACGTCGGTCGAGCTGGTGCTGCGCGGCCCGGCGACCTGACCCGGGAACGACGACGGCCCGTCCCCGGAGGGACGGGCCGTCGTTCGAGCGGGTCTAGTAGACGTCGCGCTCGCGGGTCACGACGCGCTCCTCGCCGACGACCGCGGTACCGCGGTCACGGCGGCCGAAGACGAGCATCGTCATGAGCAGGCCGACCGCGCCGGCGAGCATCAGGATGATGCCGATCGTATTGATGTTGAATCCGTTGGCCTCGACCTCGACCGCGAAGGCGAGGATCGCGCCGATGGCGATGAGGAAGACGCTGGCACCGATGCCCATGGGATTGCCTCCAGGTAGGTGCGCGTCGGGAGTCCGTCGCGCTCGCCAGGTGATCTACCCCTCGGCGTGATACCGACACTCGTCCGTCCGGGTGAGCGGGCCAGGATGCCCGGTTCGTGCCCGGCTGCGAAGAACCCGGTCAGCGCGTGCGCAGGCGGACGACGTCGACGTCGAGTCGCCCGTCCGCGGCCGGGTCGTTGGTGATGGCCCCGAAGCGCCCGTTGACGACGTAGAGGCTGTCGCCGATGACGGCTCCGGTGGTCGGGCGGTCCAGGTCGCTGTCGCGCAGGAGACCGGTGGCCCGGGCGCTGTCGCCGTCGGCAGCGAGGCGCACCACGGCCACCTCGTCGCCGCCGTAGCCGTTGACCACGTACAGGGTGCGGCCGTCGAGGACCAGGCCGTCACCCGCGGTCAGCTGCCGCCCGGACAGCTCGATGCGGTCGGCCGGGGCCACGGCGCCCGTGGTGGGGGCGAACGCGTAGAGGACGCCGCCGCTCACGACGAGCAGCTCGCCGGTCGGCAGCGCGCGGATGCCGTTGAGGCCGAAGCCGGCCGGCTGCCGGTAGTCGCCGGTCAGCGTCACGACGCGCGGCGTCGTCGGCAGCGCGCCCCCGGGGGTGTCGAGGACGATGACCTCGGGCTTGGTGGAGTCGGTGACGTAGACGGCGTCGTCGGTGACCGCGACGTCGTTGAGGAACCGGCCGGCGCCGGTGTTGACGGTGTACAGGACCGCCCCGGTGCTGGCGTCGTAGGCGGTGATGTCGCCGGTGCTGCCACCGGCGACCCAGAGCCGGCCGGTGGCGGCGTCGTGCAGGAGTCCGACGGCGGTCTCGCCCTGACGCCCGGCGACCAGCTGGCGCACGGCGCCGGTCGTGGTGTGGCCGACGTAGACGGCGCCGTCGCGGCGGGCACCGGCGAAGAAGGTGCTGCCGGGGCCGGCGCTGATGCCCTCGGGCAGCGAGCCCTGCGCCAGCGGGATCGTGTCGGGACGGGGGGCGGGCGCGGCCGACACGGCCGACAGCGGCGTGAGGGCCAGAGCGACGGCGGGCAGCAGGGCGGCGAGGGTGCGGGTGGCGGTACGGGACACGGTGACCCGGTCGCGGGGACGACTGCTCCGTCATCTCATGCCGTGGTGCTTGTCTGCGCAAACGCAGGCGGAGGACCGTGCGACGGTCACCGGGACCGGTGCAGCAGGCCCCGGCCGTGCCCCTGCCCGTCGGCGCGGTCGTGGTCGGTGATCGTCGAGGCGTCGTCGGGTGTCCCGGGCAGCACGATCGTCCGGTCGCCGCGGGCGATCTCGACGCCGAGACCGACCAGCACGAGCAGCGGTGACACCAGCAGCACCTGCTGCCAGGTCTCGTCGGTGTCGCTGAAGACGAGCAGCACGGCGGCCAGGCCCAGCAGGCCGGCCATCCAGAGGGGCACCGTGCGGGCGCGCCACAGACCCGCGGCGAGCAGCAGCAGGCCCAGCGCCAGCCCGAGGAAGCCGACGACGAAGGCGATCCCGATGCGACCGCTGTTGCTGGCCTGGGAGTCGAGTGCGCCCATGGCGTCGCGGTCGAGGCGGCTGTCGGTCACGGCATGGATGACGGCGCCGTAGAGGAACACGGCCGAGGCGGCGGAGATCCCGCCGATGGTGGTGAGGATCCAGCCGGCGGTGGCGAGCGCGCCGCCGCGTCGGCGGGCGAGCAGGACGACGCCGGACGCCGCGATCGCGAGCATCGCCAGGCCGAGCGCGGCGAGCGCGTTCGAGGTGAACAGCTGGTCGCGGTCCCCGGCGACGGCGTCGAGGTGGGCGCGGCCGTCGGTGTCCGGGTCGTCGACGGCGAGCGCCGCGGACAGCAGCAGCACCACCGGGGCGAGCACGGTCGTCCCCGCGAGGAACAGCCGCCGGACGGTGTCCGACGAGGTGGGGGTGGTGGACGGGTTCATGGCAGCCTCCGGTCGGAGGGCAGCCGGGCGCGACCGCCCTTCAGCCAGACAGAGCGCCCAGCGCTCCTGCAGATGCGGCGCGAGGCCGGCCCCGCAGTGCGGCACCGGCCTCGCGCGAGGAGCGGACGGGCGACCTAGAAGGCGGCCTCGTCGAGCTCCATCAGCGACAGGTCGGTCGCCTCGGCGATGGCCCGCTGGCTGGTGAGGGTCGGCAGCACGTTGGCGGCGAACCAGCGGGCGCTGGCGACCTTGCCCTCGTAGAACGCCTTGTCCCGACCGGTCGCGGTCGGCAGCGCGTCGAGGGCGACGGCGGCCTGGCGCAGCAGCAGCCAGGAGATCACCAGGTCGCCGACGGCCATCAGCAGCCGGGTGGTGTTGAGGCCGACCTTGTAGATGTTGGCGTTGGCGTCGCGGCTGCCCTCCTGGGCGGCCGACATGAGGTCCTGGACCATCGCGCCGTTGATGGCCTGGACGTCCTCGAGCGCCGTGGCGAGCAGCTCGCGCTCCTTGCTGAGGGATCCGCTGGGCGAGCCGCCGGCGTCGCCCTTGCTGAACTCCTGCACCTCGGTGAGCAGGTGCGTCAGGGCGGTGCCCTGGTCGCGGACGATCTTGCGGAAGAAGAAGTCCATGCCCTGGATCGAGGTGGTGCCCTCGTACAGGGTGTCGATCTTGGAGTCGCGGATGTACTGCTCGATCGGGTAGTCCTGCGTGAAGCCGGAGCCGCCGAAGATCTGCAGCGAGGTCGCGAGCAGCTCGTAGGACTTCTCCGAGCCGTAGCCCTTGACGATCGGCAGCAGCAGGTCGTTGAGGCGCACCGCGAGGTCGTCGACCTGTCCGGCGCTCTCGGACATCTCGACCCGGTCCTGCACGGACGCCGTGTAGAGCACCAGCGCGCGCATGCCCTCGGCCCAGGCCTTCTGGCGCATCAGCATCAGGCGGACGTCCGGGTGGGGGCTGATCGTCACGCGCGGCGCCGACTTGTCGGTCATCTG
>JAOPVV010000207.1 GCA_025966005.1 Frankiales bacterium | reverse complement strand
CCGCGGTGCGCGCGCGGCGCTCGAGCGCATCGCGGTCTCGCTCACCACCGCCGCCGCCGAGCGCGAGGCCGCCGCTGCCGCCCGCACCGTCACCGAGGCCGAGCTGCAGGCGCTGCGCGCCCGCACCCGCGAGCTGTCGAGCGAGCTGGACCGCCTCACCGACGTCGTCCACCGCGACGAGGTCGCCCGGGCCGAGCAGCGGCTGCGCATCGAGCAGCTCGAGGAGCGGGCCGTGTCCGAGTGGGCCGTGCCGGTCGAGCAGCTGCTCGCCGAGTACGGCCCGGACCAGCTCGTCCCGGCCACCACGCTGGAGGGCACGCTGGACGAGCAGGCCGAGCCCGTCCCGTACGACCGCACGGCCCAGGACAAGCGCGCCGGCGCCGCCGAGCGGGCGCTCGCGCTGCTCGGCCGGGTCAACCCGCTCGCGCTCGAGGAGTACGCCGCGCTCGAGGAGCGCTCGGCCTTCCTCACGACCCAGCTCGAGGACCTCAAGGCGACCCGTCGCGACCTCATGGACATCGTCAAGGACGTCGACGAGCGCATCCACGAGGTCTTCGCCAGCGCCTTCGAGGACACCGCCCGCGAGTTCGTCCACGTCTTCGCGGTGCTGTTCCCGGGCGGCGAGGGCAAGCTCGTGCTCACCGAACCCGACGACCTGCTCGCCACCGGCATCGAGGTGCTCGCGCGCCCGGCCGGCAAGAAGGTCTCGCGGCTGTCGCTGCTGAGCGGCGGCGAGCGGTCGCTGACCGCCATCGCCTTCCTCGTCGCGCTGTTCCGCGCCCGCCCGTCGCCGTTCTACGTGATGGACGAGGTCGAGGCCGCTCTCGACGACCGCAACCTCGGCCGGCTGCTGCAGCTGCTCGAGGGGCTGCGCGAGGCCTCGCAGCTCATCGTCATCACCCACCAGAAGCGGACGATGGAGATCGCCGACGCGCTGTACGGCGTGACGATGCGCGGCGACGGCATCTCGGCCGTGGTCAGCCAGCGCCTGCGGGAGCGCCAGAGCTCCTGAGACCGTCGCGGGAGTCAGGCGTGTGCCTGCTGGTGAACGACGTCGTCGAGCTCCACCGCGCCGGCTCGACCCGGCTCGTCCGCCACCTGCTGCCGCTCGTGGGCGACCGCGGGGAGGGCAGCGGCACGGCGCTGTTCGAGCTGGTCGTGCGCGACGGCCGCGTCGTCGAGGTGCACGTCTACCTGCCCTGAGGCCGCAGAGCGCGCCCTGGTCCCCCTCGTGCGCAGGGACGACGGAGGCAGGGCGGCTCAGCGGCAGAGGTCGAGGACGAGCTGCTGCAGCAGCGGCAGGTCGGCCGGCTGGGGCCGGGTCTGCACGGTCAGCGGCGGACCGTCGCCGAGCGAGACGGCCAGCGCGACGTCGAAGGTGCGCTTGCTCTCGGCCGGCGCGTGCGGGTCGCAGCGGGTCGGCGTGGCCTCGACGCCCACCCGCACGGTCCCGCCGTCCAGCACGAGCGGCAGGTCGCCGGCCGGGCGCAGCGTGAAGATGACGCTGCCGTCGACCGCGGACAGGACCACCGGCTCGTGGCCGCGCCGCCGGGTCAGGACCAGCTCGCCCACCGCGACGTCCCCGCGGCGCGTCCAGCCGGCGGCGAACGAGATGTCCGCGGCGCGGGCCAGCGCGTCGAGAGCGCACCCGCGCGCGTGCAGCCGGTTCGAGGAGCGGGTCGTCGTCCGGCACCGGTACGCGGGCCTCCCGCAGCGACCCGTCCTGGCGGTAGCCGACGACCACCTGCGCCGGCCCCCTGCCGCGGCAGTCGGCCTCGCCGTAGGCGACGGGGAACGCCAGCCGGCGGCCGGGCGCCAGGAGGTCCTCCCGCACGGTCGGCGCCACCGACGTCCAGGCGTCCGAGCGCAGCTGCAGCCGGACGACCTCGACCGGGGCGTCGCCGTCGTTCCCGAGCCGGACCGCGAGCAGGTGCCGGTCCTCGAGGTCGCGCGACTGGTCGAGCGAGACCGACAGCGGGGGAGCGGACGGCCCCGCGCAGCCCGCGACCAGCAGCAGTGCGGCCAGCAGCGCACGCACCGGCGCAGCACACCACGAGAGGCGACGTCCTCGGCCGCTGAAGACCCCCGCTGGTAGACACGGTGCCGTGGAGCTGATCGCACTTCTCGTCGCCGTCCTCGTCGTCACGGTCGTCGCCGTGGTGGCCCTCGTCAGCGGCAGGGGACGCAAGACGCTCCCGCCGCCGCGCCCGCGGCCCGGCGTCGACTACCGGCCGGGCACGGGCGACGACGCGGAGGTGCCGCGCGACACCCCGCTGCGCACGGTCGACGTCGTCGACCTGCCCGACGACCTGCTGGGCGCGAGCCCGACCGCGGTCGGTCCCGTCCTCGACGTCCCCGAGCCCACGGCCGGACGCCTCACCCGCCTGCGGGCCCGCCTGTCCCGCTCGCAGACCACGCTCGGCCGCGGCCTGTTCGCGCTGCTCTCGCGCGACGTGCTCGACGAGGACACCTGGGAGGAGGTCGAGGACACCCTGCTCGGCGCCGACATGGGCGTCGCGGCCACCACCGAGCTCGTCGCCCGGCTGCGCACCCGGGTCCGGGTCGACGGCGTCCGCACCGTGGCCGAGCTGCGCCCGATGCTGCGCGAGGAGCTCGTCCGCGCCATCGGGGCGGACGTCGACCGCACCCTGCGCACGATGCCGCACGAGGACGGCAGCCCGGCCGTCGTGCTGGTCGTCGGCGTCAACGGCACCGGCAAGACCACCACCTGCGGCAAGCTCGCCCGCGTCCTGGTCGCCGACGGCCGCAGCGTGGTGCTCGGCGCCGCCGACACCTTCCGCGCCGCCGCCGCCGACCAGCTGCAGACCTGGGGCGACCGGGTCGGCGCGTCCACCGTCCGCGGTCCCGAGGGCGGCGACCCGGCGTCCGTCGCGTTCGAGGCGGTCGCGAAGGGCCGCGCGGACGGCGTCGACACGGTGCTCATCGACACCGCCGGCCGCCTGCACACCAAGACCGGCCTCATGGACGAGCTCGGCAAGGTCAAGCGCGTCGTCGAGAAG
>JAOPVV010000186.1 GCA_025966005.1 Frankiales bacterium | reverse complement strand
CGACCGGCGTCGCCGGCCTGAGCGCCATCCCCGCCCGGGCACCCGCACTGCGCAGGTTGCGCGCGAGCCGGATCGGCGCGGCGGCGGCCTCGACGTGGAACGTGACGCTGCCGGCACCGGCCTCCGCGTAGGAGGTGGCCCAGCGGTCGGGATCCTCGATCATCAGGTGGCAGTCCACCGGGATGCTGGAGGCCTTGAGGATGGCCTCGACGACCGGCAGGCCGAGCGTGAGGTTCGGCACGAAATGGTTGTCCATCACGTCGACGTGCGCCCAGTCGGCCGCCCCGTCGATGCGGGCCAGCTCGTCGGCGAGCCGGGCGAAGTCGGCCGACAGGATGCTCGGGCTGATCTGGGGGCGGCGCGGCACGGGGGGCTCCTCGGGGGTCCAGATGAGCCTAGGCGGGTATCGGCTCGCCCCGGCAGGCCTCAGTCGGGGCGTGAGCACCACCGGGACCGTCGACCGCCGCGGCTACGACCTCGCGGTCGCGGACCTGCGGGCTCAGCTGGCCGCGCTGCCGGCCGGGGCGACCGTCCGGCTCGGCAAGCGCACCAGCAACCTGTTCCGCACCCCTGCCACCGGCGGACCCCGGCTCGACGTCTCGGCCTTCTCCGGAGTCCTCGAGGTCGACCCGGTCGTCCGGACGGCGGACGTGCTCGGCATGACGACCTACGAACAGCTGGTCGACGCGACCCTGGCCCACGGGCTCGTGCCGCTCGTGGTGCCGCAGCTCAAGACGATCACCCTCGGCGGGGCCGTCACCGGCCTGGGCATCGAGAGCAGCAGCTTCCGCGACGGGACCCCGCACGAGTCGGTGCTCGAGATGGACGTGCTGACCGGCGCCGGCGAGGTGCTGCACGTGACGCCGGACGGGCCGCACGCCGACCTGTTCGCCGGCTTCCCGAACAGTTACGGCACGCTCGGCTACGCGCTGCGGCTGCGAATCGAGCTGGAGCCGGTCTCGCCGTACGTCCACCTGCGGCACGTCGCCTGCGGGTCGGTCGGGCAGGCCGCCGAGCTGCTGCGGGCGGTCTGCGCGTCGCGATCGTACGACGGCGAGCGGGTGCACTTCGTGGACGGGACCTGGTTCTCGCCGACCGACGTCCGGGTGACGCTCGGCGGCTGGGCGCAGACCGCGCCGTACGTCTCGGACTACACCGGCCAGCAGGTCTACTACCGCTCAGTGCGCTCGCGCCCCGAGGACTGGCTGACCGTCCGCGACTACCTGTGGCGCTGGGACACCGACTGGTTCTGGTGCTCGCGCGTGTTCGGCGTGCAGCGGCCACTGGTGCGCCGGCTGTGGCCCCGGCGCTGGCTGCGCAGCGACGTCTACTGGCGGCTGGTCGCCTTCGAGCGCCGGCACGGCTGGCGGGCGGCGTGGGAGCGCGGGCGCGGGCTGCCCGAGCGCGAGCAGGTCGTGCAGGACGTCGAGGTGCCGGTCGCCCGGCTGGGCGAGTTCTTCGAGGGCTTCGCCCGCGAGGTGCCGATCGAGCCGGTGTGGCTGTGCCCGCTGCGCCAGCGCGACGCGACCCGCTCGTGGCCCCTGTTCCCGCTCGACCCGCTCGAGCTGTACGTCAACGTCGGCTTCTGGTCGACGGTCGCGCTCGAGCCCGACGAGCCGGACGGCACCCACGAGCGCCTGGTCGAGGACCTCGTCCGGCAGGTCGGCGGTCGCAAGTCGCTGTACAGCCGCTGCTTCTACGAGCCGGAGGAGTTCTGGCGGCTGTACGGCGGGGCGCAGTACGCGGTGCTCAAGCAGGCCTACGACCCCGACCGCCGGCTGCTCGACCTCTACGACAAGACCGTGCGCAACCGATGAGGGGGACCGCGATGGGCAAGCAGGGAGTGGCCGAGGCGCTGCACGAGGTGCTCGCGCACTCGGTGCGCGTGACGGCGTACGACGGCTCGGCAGGCGGCCCGGCCGACGCCGCCGTGACGGTGCACGTCCGCGACCCGCGCGCGCTGACCCACCTGGTGCTGGCTCCCGGCCAGCTCGGGCTGGCCCGCGGCTACGTCGCCGGCCTGCTCGACCTGGAGGCGCCCGACCACCACGCCGCGCTGGACGCGCTGAGCGGTCCCTCGCACGTCGGCGACCTCACCTGGGCGCAGCGGCTCGGGGTGCTGCGGGCGGTCGGCCCGGAGGCGCTGCACCTGGTGGAGCCACCGCCGCAGGAGGTCGGCGCTCGGCGGTACCTCACCGGGCTCCGGTCCCACGGCAAGGCGCGCGACGCGCTCGCCATCGCGCACCACTACGACGTCAGCAACCGGTTCTACTCGTGGGTCCTCGGGCCGTCGATGGCCTACACCTGCGCCTGCTACCCGTCCCCCGACGCGACGCTGGACCAGGCGCAGGAGCACAAGTTCGACCTGGTCTGCCGCAAGCTCGGGCTCGAGCCGGGGATGCGGCTGCTCGACGTCGGGTGCGGCTGGGGCAGCCTGGCGGTGCACGCCGCCCGGAACTACGGCGTGCAGGTCGTCGCCGTCACGCTGTCGCGCCAGCAGGCGGAGTTCGGTCAGAAGCTGGCGGCGGAGGCCGGGCTGGCCGACGCGGTCGACGTCCGGCACGCCGACTACCGCGACGTCACTGAGACCGGCTTCGACGCGATCGCGTCCATCGGCCTGACCGAGCACATCGGGATCGCGAACCTGCAGGCGTACGCCGAGCGCCTCGCCGGGATGCTGCGGCCGCAGGGCCGGCTGCTCAACCACAGCATCACCCGGCGCGACGACGACAGCCCGCCGATCCAGAAGCGCGGCTTCATCACCCGCTACGTCTTCCCCGACGGTGAGATCCCCGGGCTCGGCCGGATCATCTCGACGCTGTCGCGGGCGGGCCTCGAGGTCACGCACGAGGAGAGCCTGCGCCAGCACTACTCCCGCACCTGCGCCGCCTGGTCGCGCAACCTCGACGAGCACTGGGAGCAGGCGGTGGCCGAGGTCGGGCTGGGCACCGCCCGCGTGTGGGCGCTCTACCTGGCCGGGTCGCGGCTGGGCTTCGAGCGCGGCGAGCTGGCGCTGCACCAGGTGCTGGCCGTCAAGACCGAGGCCGGGGAGTCCGGCCTGCCGCTGCGCCCGGACTGGGGCGTCTAGACCCGCTTGCGCAGCAGCGACAGGTGCATCGCGTCGGTGCCGTGCAGGTGCGGCCACAGCTGAACGCCGGGCCCGTCGCCGAGGTCGGGCACGCCGGGCAGCAGCGGCCGGGCGTCGACCTGCTCGAGCTCGGGGTGGCGGCGCAGGGCGTCGCCGACGGGGACGGTCGTCTCGGCCAGGTGCGGTGAGCAGGTGACGTAGGCCAGGACCCCGCCCGGGCGCAGCAGCCGGACGGCGCTGTCGAGCAGCTCGCCCTGCAGCCGCGTCAGCGACGGCAGGTCGGACGGCTGGCGGCGCCAGCGTGCCTCGGGCCGGCGGCGCAGCGCACCCAGGCCGGAGCACGGCGCGTCGAGCAGCACCCGGTCGACCGACCCGGGGGCCAGCGGCGGCGTGCGCGCGTCGGCGGTGACCACCGTCGTGACGCCGCTGCGCCGGACGAGCTTGCTGCGGTGGTGCTGAGCCTCCAGGGCGACCAGCACGGCGTCGCGCTCGGCCGCCAGGACGTCCAGCAGCGCGGCCTTGCCGCCGGGCCCGGCGCACAGGTCGACCCAGAGCCGGTCGGGCCCGTCGAGCGGGGCGTCGGCGAGCGCGACGGCCATCAGCTGGCTGCCCTCGTCCTGCACGCCGGCCAGGCCGTGCTTGACCGCACCGAGCGCGCCGGGGTCGCCCTCGGACAGGCGCACGGCGTACGGCGAGTACGGCCCGGGGGTGCCTCCGCTGGCCTCGACGAGCTCCTCGCGCTCCATCCGGCGGGCGACCAGGTGCACCTCGGGGCGGGCGTCGTCGGCCGCGAGCGCCGCGCCGGTCTGCCACAGGTCGCCGCCGAGGGCGTCCCGGAAGGCGCTCGCGATCCAGCGCGGGTGGCTGTGCTCGAGGGCGAGCGCGCCGAGGCGGTCGTCCCTCGGCGAGAGCTCGGCGACCCAGGCGGCGAGGTCCTTCGCGGCGATCTTGCGCAGGACGGCGTTGACGAACGCGACCGGCCCGGCGCTGACGACGCGGCGGGCCAGGTCGACGGTGGCGCTCACCGCGGCGTGCGGGGGGATCCGGGTCCGCAGCAGCTGGTGGGCGCCCAGGCGCAGCACGTCGAGCACCGGCGGGTCGACCTTGGCCAGCGGACGGTCGACGCAGGCCTGGATGACCGCGTCGTAGAGCCCCTGACCGCGCAGCGCGCCGTAGGCGAGCTCGGTCGCGAGGGCGGCGTCGCGGCCGCTGATCCCGCGGTCGCGCAGCAGCTTGGGCAGCACGAGGTTGGCGTAGGCGGCGTCCTGACGCACGGCGAGCAGCACGTCGTAGGCCGCGCGACGCGGCTTGTCGTCGGCCGGCGGGCGGTACGGCCGCGCGGCCCGGCGGTCGGGCTTGCCGGCGGCCCTGTCGTGGGGCGTCCTGTCGTGCGGGGTGCTCATGAGAACGCCTCTCCGGGCTCGAGGCGCAGGCCGCGCAGCCAGTCGGTCGCCGCCATGGCGCTCCTGCCCTCGGGCCGCACGCCGCCGAGCCGGACGGCGCAGGTCGCGGTGCCGACCAGGCCGTCGCCGTCGGCACCGACCACCAGCTCGCCCGGAGCCAGCACCTGGTCGGTCAGGGTCACGGGCCCGAGCTTGACCCGCTTGCCGCGCAGGGTGGTCCACGCGCCGGGCGCCGGCGTGCAGGCCCGCACCAGCCGGTCGACCCGCTGTCCGGGCGCGGTCCAGTCCACGTGCGCGTCGTCGACCGTGATCTTGGGGGCGAAGCTGACCCCGTCGGACGGCTGCGGGCGGGCGAGCACGGTGCCGTCCTCGATCGCGTCGAGGGTGTGCACGAGCAGCCCGCCGCCCGCGACGGCCAGCCGGCCGAGCAGGTCGCCGCTGGTGTCGTGCGGGCCGATCTCCTCGGTGGTGACGCCGAAGACGGGGCCGGTGTCGAGGCCCTGCTCGAGCAGGAACGTCGACGCGCCGGTGACCTCGTCACCCGCGAGCACGGCGTGCTGCACGGGGGCGGCGCCGCGCCAGGCCGGCAGCAGCGAGAAGTGCAGGTTGACCCAGCCGTGCTTCGGGACCGCGAGCACCGCCGGCGGCACGAGCGCGCCGTAGGCCACGACCGGGCAGCAGTCCGGGGCGAGCTCGCGCAGCCGGGCCTGGAAGTCCTCGTCACGCGGGTGGACGGGCGTCAGCACCTCGAGGCCGGCGGCCTCCGCCCGTTCCCGGACGGGGCTGGGCCGCAGGGTCCGCCCGCGGCCTGCGGGGGCGTCGGGCCGGGTGACGACGGCGACGACCTCGTGCGCGCTCGCCAGCAGGGCCCGGAGCGACGGCAGCGCCGGGGCTGGCGTGCCGGCGAAGACGATCCTCAGCGCACTCGTCCGAACGGTGCGACGGACGGGCCGGGC
>JAOPVV010000183.1 GCA_025966005.1 Frankiales bacterium | reverse complement strand
TCTCGCGCAGCTCCCGTTGGTGGGGTTGGGGGTGCGGGGAGGTTTGCCCCGACAGCCGGGCTGCGGGGCCAGACGTCGTCCGGGGGTCCGAGGTCAGGCGGACCGTCGGGGTGGGATCAGCTCTTCGGGTACGAGGCCTCGATGTTGCCGAGGATCTCGGTGGTGGACTTGCCGTTGATCCACTCGGTCATGCCCTTCCAGAAGCTGCCGGAGCCGACGGCGGCGGGCATGAGGTCGGAGCCGTCGAAGCGGAACTCCGACTCCTCGTCCTGCAGGATCTCGACGGAGAGCCTGCCGATCGGGTCGGTGATCCCGGAGGCGTCGAGACCGGTGTGGGCGCTGGTGAACGGGCCGGCCTTGACGCGGGCGTTCACGAACTCCGGGCTCGCCAGGTAGGTCTGGACGTGCTGGACCTCCGGACGGTCGGCGAAGGCCACGACGAACTCGCCGCCGCCGAGGACCGGCTTGCCCTTGCTCGCGTCGATCGCCGGGAAGTAGAAGGCGTAGACGTCGCCGTCCTCCGCGATCTTCGTGCCGGCCGGCCAGAACGAGCTGTAGAAGGACGCCTGGCGGTGCAGCGAGCACTCGCCCTTGGTGATCGGCAGGCCGCCGTCGCCGAACGGGACGGTGGCGATGCTGCGGACGTCGCCGTAGCCGCCGTTGACGTACTTCTCGTTCTTGAGGATCGAGCCGACCTTGTCGACGGCCGAGACGACGGCCGGGTCGTTGAACGGGATCTCGTGCGCGACCCACTTGTCGTAGGTGTCGACGCCCGCGTCGCGCAGCATCAGGTCCTCGGTCCAGTCGGTGGTGGTCCACCCGGTGGCGTCGCCGGACTCGATGCCCGCGCACCACGGCTTCTTGCCGGTCGCGGCGATCGTGTCGGACAGCTCGATCAGCTCGTCGAAGGTCTTCGGGACCTCGTAGCCGGCGGCGGTGAACGCCTTGGGGGAGTACCAGACGAAGGACTTCACGTTGCCGCTGTTCGGCGCGCCGTAGAACTTCCCGTCGACGGTGGCGTAGGAGCGCCACGCCTCGGAGTAGTACTCCTCGGCGTTCTTGACCGTGGCCTCGGAGGGCTCGACCAGCTTGCCGGCCTTGGCGAAGCGCTCGAGCAGGCCCGGCTGCGGGATGAAGGCGATGTCGGGCGCGTTGTTGCCCTGCACCTTGACGTTGAGCTGGGCCTCGAACTCGCCGGAGCCCTCGTAGGCGATCGTGATGCCGGTGCAGTCCTCGAACTCCTTGAAGGTCTCGACGTAGGCGTCGGCCTCCGCGTCGCGGATCGAGGTGTAGACGCTCACGGTCGTGCCGGAGCTGCCCTGGTAGTCGGCGTAGGCCTCGCAGCCGGGCTTGACGGAGGCGTCCGGGTCGGCCGCCTGGCCCTCGTTGCTGGAGCCGCCGGTGCCGCAGGCGCTGACCGCGAGGGCCAGTCCGAGGAGAGCGGCGACCTTGCGGCGCTGACCGGAAGAAGTGCGAGCTGGCATGTCCTACCTCCTGAGCGGGGGAAGGACGTGATCGTCAGGGTCCCCGGGTGGGGGAATGCAAGCGCTTGCAGGATCAGACCGCAACACGTGACCCACTTCACTCGGGTAACGATCGCGCAACACCCCTCAAGCCGGCGGGCCGGTCGAGCCCCGAACGACCAGGGCGACGGGCAGCAGCTTGTGCTCCTGCGCGTGCGTCGGGTCGCCTCGCAGGGCCGCCAGCAGCAGGTCCGCGGCGGACCGGCCCTGGTCCTCGACCGGCTGCGCGACGGTCGTCAGGTCGAACAGCGCGGCCAGGTCGTGGTCGTCGACCCCGATGACCGAGACGTCACCGGGCACCGAGCGCCCGGCGTCGCGCAGGGCGTCGAGCGCACCGAACGCCATCTCGTCCGAGCCCGCGAACACGGCGGTGGGGGGCTCGGGCAGGGCCAGCAGGGCCTGCATCGCCGCGCGCCCGCCCTCGACCGTGAAGTACCCGACGACGTCGGTGCGAGGGTCCGGGTGGATCCCGGCGACGCGCAGGGCGGACAGCCAGCCGGCCCTCCGGTCGACCGGGGCGGTGAAGTTCAGCGGCTCGCAGGGGTCGCCCCCGATGTGCGCGATCCGCCGGTGGCCCAGCGTGATCAAGTGCTCACATGCCGTGCGTCCCACCTCGACATCGTCGATCCGCACGGACATCGCGCCCGAGACCGCGCCCCCGACGAACACGATCGGCAGCGACAGCCCGCGCAGCCCGTCGAGCTCGGTGCCGGTCAGCGGGACGGTGAGCACGCAGACCGCGTCCACCCGCTGGCGCAGCCCTTCGGGGTCGAACGCGCCGGGCTGCCGCCCCGGCCCCGGCGGCAGCACCATCAGCAGCACGTCGTAGCCCTCGGCGCGCAGCTCCTGCTCGACCGCCTCGATGGCCTGGGCGAAGAACCACTTGGCGATGTGGGGGGTGACCACGCCGACGGTCCGGGTGCGTCCGGTGGCCAGGTTCGAAGCGCTCTTGCTCGGCACGTAGCCCAAGTCGAGAGCGATCCGGGTGATCGAGGCACGGGTCGCGGCGGACACGTGGGGCAGTCCGCGCAGGGCTCGCGAGACGGTCGCGGTGGAGACGCCGGCCGTCCTGGCGACGTCCTCGATGGTGATGTTCACGGCCGATTCTCCTTCCTGCAAGCGCTTGCAGACGGCGCGAGTGTGGCGCACACTGCGGCCTCGCACAACGGAGGTGACCACCGGTCACACCCAGCAACCCCCACTCGGATCGTCCGGCACGTTCCTGCCGGTGGAGGAGACAGCGACCATGGCCACGGTGACCTTCGACGGGGCGACCCGTCACTACCCGGGCGGCGAACGCCCGGCCGTCGACGCCCTCGACCTGGAGATCGGCGACGGCGAGTTCCTCGTCCTCGTCGGGCCCTCCGGCTGCGGGAAGTCGACGTCCCTGCGCATGCTGGCCGGCCTCGAGCCGGTCGACGGCGGGCAGATCCGGATCGGCGACCGCGACGTGTCGAACGTCGACCCGAGCGAGCGCGACATCGCGATGGTGTTCCAGAATTACGCGCTGTACCCGCACATGTCGGTCGCCGACAACATGGGCTTCGCGCTGAAGATCGCCGGGCGTCCGAAGGACGAGATCGCCACCCGGGTCAGGGAGGCCGCGGCCATCCTCGACCTCACCGAGTACCTCGACCGCAAGCCCAAGGCGCTGTCGGGCGGGCAGCGCCAGCGCGTCGCCATGGGCCGCGCCATCGTCCGCAACCCCCGGGTCTTCTGCATGGACGAGCCCCTGTCGAACCTGGACGCCAAGCTCCGCGTCGCGACGCGCACCCAGATCGCGTCGCTGCAGCGCCGGCTCGCCGTGACCACCGTCTAAGTCACCCACGACCAGGTCGAGGCCATGACGATGGGCGACCGGGTCGCCGTGCTCAAGGACGGGATCCTGCAGCAGGTCGACAGGCCGAGGGCGATGTACGACCGGCCGGCCAACATGTTCGTCGCCGGCTTCATCGGCTCGCCCGCGATGAACCTGTTCACGCTCCCGGTCGGCGCCGACGGCCTCCCACACCTCGGCACCTACGCGGTGCCGGTGGCGCGCGACGCGATCGGCCGGCTGACCACCGCCGGCTCGGTCGCGGTGGGGGTGCGCCCCGAGGACCTGCACGTCGTGGACAGCGGCACCGGCATCGCCGCCACCGTCGAACTGGTCGAGGAGCTGGGGTCCGACGCCTTCGTGCACGCCAGCGTGCAGCAGGGGGAGAACCCCAGGGACGCGGTCATGCTCGTCGCCCGCGTCAACCCCAAGAACCCGCCGGACAAGGGCGCCAAGGTGTGGCTGGCGCCGTCCGACCCGCAGCTCGTGCACGTCTTCGACCCGGGCAACGGCGCCCGGCTCTCCGCGTAGGCGGTCGTCCGGTCGGCCCGTGCGGGCGGCGGCGCAGCGTGCAGGCGCACGCCGTACGATCGCCCGCATGAGCCACCCGACCCCTGCCGCTGCCCCGCGCACCCACTCCGTCGTCGTCTACAGCGACGACGTCGCGGTGCGCGACCAGGTCCGCGGTGCCCTCGGACGGCGTCCGGCCGGCGACCTCGGACGGATCGAGTACGTCGAGGCGTCCACCGGCGACGAGGTTGTGAAGCTCGTCGACGCCGGTGGCGTCGACCTGGTCGTGCTGGACGGCGAGGCGTGGCCGACCGGCGGGATGGGCCTGGCCAAGCAGATGAAGGACGAGCTGCCGGACTGCCCCCCGACCCTGGTGCTCGTCGCCCGCAAGGTCGACGCGTGGCTCGCGACCTGGTCGCAGGCCGACGGGGTCGTCGCGCACCCGCTTGACCCGGTCGAGATCACCGGTGTCGCCGCCGACCTCCTGCGCCGCCGCGAGGCCGGCGCCCCCGTGCGTCGTGCCCTCCACTAGCCCTGGCGCCCTGACCACCTGGCCGACCCTGCTCAGCGCGCTGCTGCGCGGGGAGTCGCTCACCACCGACGACACCGCCTGGGCCATGGGCGAGGTCATGGCCGGCGATGCCACGCCCGCCCAGGTCGCGGGGTTCGCCGTCGCGCTGCGCGCCAAGGGCGAGACGCCCGAGGAGGTCGCCGGCTTCGTGCGGACGATGCTCGCCGAGGCGGCCCCGGTCAGCGTCGAGGGCCGTGTGGTCGACACCTGCGGCACCGGCGGCGACCGGTCCAACACGGTCAACATCTCGACGATGGCGGCGCTGGTGGTGGCCGGGGCGGGCGTGCCGGTCGTGAAGCACGGCAACAGGGCCGCGTCGTCGGCCTGCGGCTCGGCCGACCTGCTCGAGGAGCTCGGGGTCGCCGTCGACCTGCCACCGAGCGCCGTCGGCCCGTGCCTGCAGGCGGCCGGGATCGCGTTCTGCTTCGCGCCGGTCTTCCACCCGGGCATGCGCCACGCCGCCGTGCCCCGGCGCGACCTCGGCGTCCCTACCGTCTTCAACGTGCTGGGCCCGCTGACCAACCCGGCCCGCCCGGCCGCGCAGGCCGTCGGCGTGTCCGACGCCCGCCTCGCGCCGGTCATGGCCGGCGTGCTGGCTGCCCGGGGCGCTGACGCGCTGGTCTTCCGCGGCGACGACGGCCTCGACGAGCTGACCACCACGGGGCCGTCGACCGTCTGGGTCGTGCGTGCCGGGACGGTCGAGCAGGAGAGCTTCGACCCGTCCTCGCTCGGGATCGCGCGCGCGACGCTCGACGACCTGCGCGGCGGGAACGCCGCTCACAACGCCGGTGTCGCCCGCGACCTGCTGGGCGGGGTGAAGGGGCCGGTGCGCGACGCCGTGCTGCTCAACTCGGCAGCGGCGCTGGCCGCCCACGCCGCCGCCGAGGGACCGCTGCGCGACCGGCTGCGCGCCGGCTTCGACACGGCGGCCGCGGCGCTGGACGACGGGCGGGCGGGGGTGCTTCTCGACCGCTGGGTCGAGGTCAGCCAGGGGCTCCGGGCCGCGCGAGGCTGATCAGCCGGGCTCGTCCTGCGACAGCGCCTCGGCGAGCACCAGCAGGTCCTGGCCGAGGTGGTCGCGGCCGTGCGGCACGTCCCAGCCCGACAGGTCGGGGCCCTTCGGCACGACCAGCGTGGGGTTGATCTTGTCGTGGGTGCCGTAGTAGTGGCTCTTCACGTGCGCGAAGTCGGTCGTGTCGCCGAAGCCGGGCGTCTGGAACAGGTCGCGGGCGTACGGCCACAAGTGGGCGAACTCGGTCAGCTTGCGCTCGTTGCACTTGAAGTGGCCGTGGTAGGCCGCGTCGAAGCGGACCAGCGTCGTGTAGAGCCGGACGTCGGCCTCGCTCAGCTGCCGACCGACGAGGTACCGCTCCGTGCCCAGCAGCTCGTCGAGCTCGTGCAGCCGGGCGAACAGCGCGTCGTAGGCCGCCTCGTACCGCTCCTGCGAGGTGGCGAAGCCGGCCTTGTAGACGCCGTTGTTCACGGCGTGGAAGTTCGCCTCGGCCATCTCGTCGATGGCCTCGCGGGAGTGCTCGGGGTAGAGGTCGGGGGCGCCCGGGCCGTGCAGGGCGGCCCACTCGGTCGACAGGTCGAGCGTGATCTGCGGGTAGTCGTTGCTGACGATGCGCTCGGTCTGCGTGTCCCACAGGAACGGCACGGTCGCGCGGCCCTCGAACGCGGGGTCCGATCGCCGGTACAGCTCCATCACGTAGGAGGCGCCCGTGACCGGGTCGACGCCGTCGTCGTCGAGCGTGAAGCGCCAGCCCTGCTCGTCGCGCAGCGGGTCGACCACGCGCAGCGCGAGGGCGTCCTCGAGCCCGAGCAGGCGCCGCACGATGACCGACCGGTGGGCCCACGGGCAGGCCAGCGACACGTAGAGCACGTAGCGGCCCGCCTCGACCGGGTAGCCCGAGCTGCCGTCGGCGGTGATCCGGTCGGTGAAGTGGTTCGGCTGCCGGACGAACTCGCCCCCGGTGACCTCGGCGAACTGCCCCGTCACGCCTGCTCCGTCCCGAGGCTGAAGGTGGCCTCCAGGTCGTGCCTGCTGTACGCCTGGAAGGCGATGTGGGTCTGGGTCGCGAGCACGCCCTCGACCTTGTTGAGCCGGCCCGCGATGACGTCGTGCAGCTGGTCGTGCCGGCGGACCCGGACCATGGCGACGAGGTCGACCGGCCCGGCGACCGAGTAGACCTCGCTGACCCCTTCGAGTTCGGCGATGCGCTGGGCGACCTCGGGGATCTGGGAGACCTCGGCCGAGACCATGACGATGGCGGTGATCATGTAGCGCAGACTTCCATGGGGAGCCCCTTCCACCCCAGCGCTGCGCCACACTCGGGGCGTGCAGCCCGCCGGCCCGGACGTGATCGGGACCGAGCAGCGGGACCGCCGCCTGCCCTCGTGGGTGGCGAGCCCGCCCCCCCCGGGTCGTGGCGGTGCTGCTCGCGGTGGTGCTGCTGGGCGGGATCGCGTCCGCAGCGGTGGTGGACGAGCCGGCGCCCGACCCGGTGGTGCCCGGTGCCGCGTCCGGTCCGGCCCTGGCCGTCGAGCTGGTCAGCGGCGACACCGGACTGCCCGACGGGGCCGAGACGGGTGTGGCGGTGGAGGCGTCCGGTGAGCTCGGCGTCGTGGTGACCAACCTTCGCCCGGCGCGAGTGCGGCTGGGCTCGCTGACGCTGGTCGCGCCCGGGCTCCGGGTGCTGTCGGTGCAGCCCGGCTTCGGCCGGCCGCTCGGCGCGGGCGAGAGCCGCGACTACCGCCTCAGCTACGCCGTGCCGGTGTGCGCGGCGCTGCAGCTGCCGGCCGCCCTGCGGCTGTCCTACCTGCAGGACGGGAGGCCGGCGCAGTCGGTCTCCCTCCCGCTGGGACCGGGCCTGCAGCCGGTGCCGTTCGCGCTGTGCCCCGAGGGGGCGACCCGGGAGGTGCGTCCCGACCTCGCGGTGCGCACGATCGGCGGCACCGACACGAGGCGGGGCGACGGCGTCCGCGGGACGGTCGCGCTCGAGGTCCGCAACGCCGACGCTCCGCTGCAGCTGCTGTCGGTGACGGCAGAGGTGCCGGGCGTCCGGTTCACCGACCGCGGTCCGGCGAACGGCATCACGCTCGGGACCGACGACCGGGTCGAGGTGCGGCTGGGCTTCGAGGTCGACGACTGCGCGCTGCTGCGCCGCACCGGACGCCTCGTGCTGACAGTGCGCCAGGACGGCGTCGTGCGCGAGCTGGCGCTCACCCTCACGACGGAGACCGAGGCCGGCGTGATCAGGCAGCTGGCCCTGGACCGGGTGCTGGAGTCCTGCTCCTAGGAGGGCGCCGGGGTCAGGCGTAGGCCCGGGCCGGCCGGGCCACCGGGCGCAGGCTGCGCCGGTCGTCGAACGGGCGGACCTCGGCCCGGGCCTCCTGGGCCGCCTCGAGCCAGGGCCGGCGGCTGCCGGCGCCGAACGCGGGGGAGGCCCAGGTGCCGTCGAGCCGGACCAGCCGGGTGCCGGGCAGCTCGAGCCAGCGCAGGACGCACTCGACCTCCTCCGCGGTCGCGGCGGGCAGTGGCCCGGGACCGGGCAGCACGGTCTCGGCCGTCGCGACCAGGGCGTCGACGTACGGGCCGGGCCGGGCCCCGCGCGGGATGGTGCCGGCCGACACCAGCCGCCCGGAGCGCACCACGGCGACCTCCCAGCCGAGGTCGGCCGTCGGTCGGGCGGCGACCAGCTGCGGGACGCAGGTCAGCGCCGACAGCCGTTGCAGCCGGGCGGCCGCGCGGACGAAAGCGGTGAGCCGGTCGCGCTGGGCGGCGGCGTCCTCGAAGCGCTCGGCGGCGGCGAGGGCGTGGATGCGCGCGGTCAGCGCCTCGACGACCGTCGACGGGTCGCCGGCGACGGCGGAGCGGTAGCGCAGGGCGTGCGCGGCGTACTGCTCGACGGTCTCGCCGACGTCCGGTCCGAGGCACGGGGCTCCGCAGCGTCGCATCTCGGCGAGCACGCAGGCCCCTGTCGGGCGCCGCGGCGAGATCCGCTTGCTGCACTGGCGCAGCGGCAGCGCCTCGTGGACGGCCGCGACCGCGAGCTCGGCCGTCGAGGCCCGGGTGAACGGGCCCAGGTACAGCGCGCCGTCGTCGAGGACCTTGCGCACGGTCGACAGCCGCGGGAACGCCTCCACCGTCAGCTTGACCCAGATCGCCGTGTCGGGCCGCTTGCTGCGCCGGTTGTAGCGGGGGCTGTGCTCGGCGATCAGGCGCAGCTCGCGGACCTCCGCCTCGAGGCCGGTGCTGCACACGACCGGGTCGACCCGCTCTGCCAGGCCGACCATCTCGGCCATGCGGGTGCGGTTCTCGCTGGCGGTGAAGTACTGCCGGACGCGGCCGCGCAGGTTGGTGCTCTTGCCGACGTACAGCACCCGCCCGCGGGCGTCGCGGAACAGGTACACACCGGGCAGTGCCGGCAGCGCGTCGGCGAGGTGGCGCTTGCGGCGCTGCTGCGGGCTGACCTGGCTCGAGAAGGTCCGCAGCTCCTCGAGGCTGTGCACCCCGACGCCGCCGAGCCGGGCGATGAGGCCGTGCAGCACGTCGACGGTGGCCCGGGCGTCGGCCAGCGCGCGGTGGTTCGGCGTGGTGGTGGAGCGGAACAGCGGCGCCAGCGTCGACAGCTTGCAGTTCGGCGCCTCGTCGCGCGTCAGCACCCGGCGGGCCAGGCGCGCGGTGTCGACGGAGTCGGGTGCCGGCCAGCGCAGCCCCAGCTTCTCGCAGCCCGCCTTGAGGAAGCCCAGGTCGAACGGGGCGTTGTGGGCGACGAGCACGCACCCGCGGCTGAACTCGAGGAACGCCGGCAGCGCCTGCTCGAGCCGCGGCGAGCCGGCCACCATGGCGTCGGTGATGCCGGTCAGGACGGCGATGAACGGCGGGATCGTCGCGCCCGGGTTGACCAGCGTCTGGAACTCGCCGAGGACCTCACCGCCGCGGACCTTGACCGCTCCGATCTCGGTGATGTCGCACGCCTGCGCCGAGCCGCCGGTGGTCTCGAGGTCGACGACGACGAAGGTGATCTCGCGCAGCGGGCTGCCGAGCTCGTCGAAGCTCGCCTGGACCGGGATCGAGAGGGTCGACACCTGCCGGACGCTAGGTGCGCCCTCCGACAAGCGGCGCCTCGACGCGCCGGGGCCGCGGACCCGGTGACGGCGCGTGCGAGGGAGTCAGAGCAGGGGTCGTCCGGTGACCACCCCGCGCACAGCGAGCACCAGCCCGAGGACGAGCACCACCACGGCGGTGAGGAGCGGCAGCAGGGGCACCGCCCGGGCGGCGCGGCCCCCGGTCCAGCCCCGCCGGTCGACCGCGGCGCGCGCCCGCAGCAGGAGCAGTCCGGCCGCGGTCAGCGTCGCGGCCATGCCGAGCCCGTAGGCCAGGACGAGCAGGACGCCGAACCACGCGCGGCCCAGCGCCGTGGCCCCGAGCAGGACCAGCAGGGCGGACGGGCTCGGCACCAGACCCCCGGCGACACCCACGGCGGCCAGCGTGCGGAGGGTCAGCCGTCCCCCGGGCAGCGGGGCGTGGCTGTGGGTGCGGCCGCCGTGCGAGTGGACGAGCGGCCCGGCGTCGACCGAGGGGGTGACCAGCACGGGCGCCGGGACGGCGCCGGCGGCCACGAGCTCGCGGGCCGGCGGGTGCGGGTGGTCGTGGTCGTGCGGGTGGTCGTGGTCGTGCGGCTGACCGTGCTCGTGCTCGTGCTCGTGGTCCGGCACCGCGCGCCGCCGGCGCACGGCCAGCACCAGCAGGTAGAGGCCGACCGCGGCGAGCAGCACGCCGGCCAGCACCTCGGTCGCGGGCACCACCAGCTCCGGGCGCACGAGCGTCGCCGACGACAGCGCCAGCCCGAGCGCGAGCACCGAGGCGGTGTGGCTGAAGGTGACGAAGCCGCCGAGCTGGAGCGCCTGGCGACGGGTGCCGCGCTGGCCGACGAGGTAGGCGGCCATGACGGTCTTGCCGTGTCCGGGGGCCAGGGCGTGCAGCGCACCGAACAGCACGGACGCGGCCACGGCGACGATCGCGAAGCCGACGGACAGGTCGGAGGGGTTGACGAAGTCGGTGAACGAGCGGCTGAGCCGGTCGAGCCCGCGGGGCGCCACCTCGTCCTCGCCGGCGACCGAGGACGAGCCGTCGGCGCGGCAGGAGGCGCCGGACGACACGGCGAACGACGCCGTGGTCACGTCGGACGGCGAGCTGAGCAACTCTTCCGGGTAGGACGCGAGCAGCCCGCTGGGGCTGTCGACCGGCACCGTGCTGCCGGTGAGCGGGCCGCACTGCGAGCTCGCGGTGACCTCGCGCCAGCCGTTGCGCTCGCCGGCAGCGCCGTCCGAGAAGCGGACGTCCGACCGCGGTCGCTCGCCCCCGTCGAAGGTGCACTCGAGACGGGTCGTGAGCAGGCCGGCGGTGCCCGGCCGGGAGGTGCCGGAGGAGGCCGCGAGCTCGAGCGGGGCGCGGGAACCGTCGACGACGAGCTCGAGCAGCGGGGCGACACGGGCGCACTCCCGGGCGGCGTAGGCCGTGAGCTCCGGCGCCGACAGCGTCCCGTCGTCGTCGGTGTCGACGGCCGCGCGGCTCTGGCCGAGCTGGACGGTCGGCAGCTCGGCGAGGTCGACGACGTGCTGCACGGTCACGCCGTCCGCGGTGACGACGAGGCGGTCGGCGGTGTTGACGGTGAAGTTGCCGAGCGGGTGGGCGCTCGCGGCGCCGGCCGGCAGGACGGCCAGCCCCAGCGCGCCCATCGCGACGGCGATCGCGCGGGCTCTCACCGCAGCGAGTCCAGCAGCGCCTGGGCCTTCGGGGCGTGCAGCGGTGAGAACGCCGGGTTGAGGGCCAGCGCCTTGGTCAGCGCGGCCTGGGCGGTGGCGGTGTCGCCGGCCGCCGCTGCGACGGTGCCGAGCCGGTAGTACAGCGCGGGGGAGCGCAGCCCGAGGCGGGTCGACGCCTGGGCGATCGGCAGCGCCTCGCGCGAGCGCCCGGCCGCGTGCAGCGCCCACGCGTACGCGTCCTGCGTGAAGATCGCGTCCGGGCGCTTGGCGTACGCCTTCTCGGCGTTGGCGACGGCGGCCGCTGGGCTGCCGTGGTCGGCCTCGAACAGCGCCAGCTCGGTGTCGACGTCCTGACCGTTGGCGGCGTACAGCTGCTGGGTCGCGCGCAGGACGGCGTACTGCTCCTCGGCGGCCTCGGCCTGGCCGCCGGCCTCGAGCAGCTCGCCGTACGCCAGCAGGAACTCCGGCAGAGGCAGCTGCTCGACGACCCGGCGGTACTCCGCGGCCGCAGCGGTCGGGTCGCCGGTGGCGGCCAGGACCTTCGCGCGACCGGCCACCAGCGGGAGGTAGCCGTCGTCGGCGTCCAGGCCCGCCTCGTACGCCGTGCGGGCGCCCTCGAGATCGCCGCTGCTCCAGGCCAGCTCGCCGAGGTAGAACTGCGCGAAGGCGACGTCCGCGGGAGCGGCGGCCTCGCGGGCGGCCTGCTCGAGCAGCTCGCGGGCGCGCACCACGTCGCCCCGCAGCTCGAAGGCGTACGACGCGCGGGTGTACCCGTCGACGCCCGGTCGCAGGTCGAGCAGCTGCTGCACCGCGGTCCGCGCCTGGTCGTAGCGGCCGAGCTCGGTGAGGGCGTCGCTGCGCACGGCGAACGTCGTGGCGCTGTAGGCGTTCGCCGTCAGCGAGCGGTCGGTCAGGGCGAGCGCCTCGGCGAAGTCGTGGCGGGCCGCGGCCAGCGAGGCCTTGCCGGTCAGCGCGGTGTCGTTGTCCTGCGGACGCAGCGCCAGCGACTCGTCGAAGGCCCCCTCGGCGCGGGCGTAGAGGCCGGGGTCGGCGGTGAGCCGGGCCTGCTGGACGTACGCCAGGCCCAGCTCGGACCAGGCCCGGAAGTTGCCGGGCACCCGGTCGAGGTCGGACTGCAGGTCGGTGATGGCCTGCGTCAGCGGGTCGACGGCCTCGACGGCGGGTGCGCTCGACGGGGCCGGCTCGAGGTCCGGGGAGCCGGAGGCCGCGCCCACCGCGAGCAGGGTCCCGGTGAGGGCGAGCACGGCGGCACCGGACAGGGCGGCACGGGTCCAGCGGCGCACTCGACGTCCTTCCGGTGAGGGTCAACCGTACGTCCGGGCCTTCGTCCCAGAGGGGGATCCGGCTTGCTCCCATCCGGTTGCCGACCTGTGACGTACGTCTGTCGCGAGCAGCGTCTGGCACAGGTGGACGCCTCGCGGTTCGTTACCGCCGGGTGCACTTCTGCCCGGCCCCTGCACGAAACCACCCATGACAGAACGTAGGAGACACATGGCCCTACCCACGAGGCCCTCGGCGCGACGTCGCGCCCTGGCCATCATCGCCGCCGCTGCCACCACCGCCTCCGGTGCTGCGCTGCTCGGCCCCGGCACCTCCTCGGCGTCCAGCCACCGCGAGGCGCCGTACATCGCGAACGACCCGGCCGTCGACAACACCGACACGTACGCCTTCGTCAGCCCCGACAACGCGGCCAACGTCACCCTGATTGCCAACTGGTCGCCCTTCAGCGAGCCGGCCGGCGGTCCCAACTTCTTCCCGTGGGACACCGACGCCGCGTACGACATCAACGTCGACAACGACGGTGACGCCAAGCCCGACCTGGTCTACCGCTGGATCTTCAGCGACGTCGACAAGCGCGGCGCCGGCGCCGGCACGTTCCTGTACGCGAACGGCCCGGTCGACACCCTCGACGACCCGAACCTGCTGTTCCGCCAGACCTACGACCTGCAGGTCATCCAGGAGGGCGGCCCCACCGTCACCCTGATCGACGACGGGAAGGTCGCTCCGTCCAACGTCGGCGTCGCGACGATCCCGGACTACGTGAAGCTGCGCAACGAGGCGATCCTGCCCGTCACCGGCGGCGGCAAGAGCTACGTCGGCCAGGCCGACGACCCGTTCGCGCTCGACCTGCGCATCTTCGACCTGCTCTACGGCGGCAACCTCAGCGAGGTCGGCTACGACACGCTCTCGGGCTTCAACGTCAACACGGTCGCGCTCGAGCTGCCGAAGACCGCCCTGGTCGCCGCGGGCAACGCCACCGCCAACCCGGTCATCGGCGTCTGGTCGACGACCAGCCGCAAGAAGACCCGCGTGTTCGCGTCCGACAACGCGACGCCGACCACCACGATGACCGACAGCAGCGACGCCACGACCGACACCGGTCCGTACGTCCAGGTCTCGCGCCTCGGCAACCCGCTCGTCAACGAGGCCGTCGTCCCGGCCAACCTCAAGGACTACTTCAACCGGTCCACGCCGGACAAGGACATCCAGTTCGTCGGCAAGGTGCAGGACCCCGAGGTCCCGCAGCTCATCGAGGGCATCTACAAGATCCCGAACCCGAACAAGCTCGCGGGCCAGACCAACGACGACAAGCGCAACGACCTCGTCGGGGCGTTCCTCACCGGCTTCTCGAAGAAGAACTTCGCCAGCGGCCCGTCCGCCGGCGTCGTGGACGCCGACCTGAACTCGCTGAACATGAACGCGGTCAGCCCGAACGCCGTCCCGGCGGAGTACCTGCGCCTGAACGTCAACGTCCCGCCGACCGCCAAGGAGAACCGCCTCGGCGTCATCGGTGGCGACCTCGCCGGCTTCCCGAACGGACGCCGCCTCAACGACGACGTCGTCGACATCGCCCTCCAGGTCCTCGAGGGCGTGCTCCTGCGTCCCGCCGGTGACCTCAAGACGGCCGTCGCCGGCCTGGGCGACGCGGTCAGCGTCAACGACCGCCCGTTCCTGAAGACCTTCCCGTTCATCGCCGACCCCCACACGGGCTCCGACCCGCGCAAGGGCCAGACGCCGGTGTCGTTCGTCCAGAACTTCACCAGCCAGAACGGCACGGTCACGGCCAACGCGACCCGCATCAGCCCGGCGGCCAAGGGCGGCTTCGCGCAGCTCTACCGCATCAACGCTGACGGCTCCGCGACCGGTCTCGGCTCCTCGGCGATCTCCGCCGACGGCACCGCGACGGTCACGAAGACCTTCCGCGTCGCCCCGGGCACCCGCCTCACGCTGAACTGGCGCGTCTTCCCGGCGCGCGGCTCGGCCGCTCAGGAGAACCGCGGTGTCCCGACCACCATCACGGTCAGGTAGCTCCGCTCCACCCGCACGCCCCGCCGGGGCGGTCCCTGTCCAGGGGCCGCCCCGGTGGCGTGCCACCCTTCCCGTCCCCACCTGTCTGGAGCCCCCGTGCGCACCGCCGCCGTCGTCCTGATCGCCTCCGTGCTGCTGACGGGCTGCAGCTCGCCGTCGTCCTCGTCGTCGGTTCCGGACGCGTCACCGTCCGCGGCCCCGCTGCCGGCCGAGACCGACTTCGCCGAGGGCACGTGCCGGGTCGCGGCTCCCGACGTGCTGGCGGTGGCGCGCGCGCTGCCCCGGCTCGGCGACGGGGGAGAGGTGGCCGCCGACGTGCGCGACGAGCTGCGGGTCGCCCAGGACCGCGTGTTCGCCCTGGCCGAGACGGCCGAGCCCGAGGTCAAGACCGCGCTGGACGGCCTGGTCACCGACCTCGCCATCGTCCGGATCCGCGCCGACAGCAACACCTACGAGACGCCGCTGGGCGACGGGCTGCGGGAGGCCTACGAGGACGTCGTCGAGGTCTGCACCGGCTCCGCACCCCCGGCGTCCTGACGCCGGGCTCGGACTAGGCTCCGGATCGTGCCTTCCGTGCCCGCCCCCGGCCCCGACACCCGGTGGCGCTGCCGGCTCTGCGGCAACCTCACCCGCTTCGACGTGACGCGCTCGACGCGCGCGAACGAGTACGTCCACGTCGACCTCGCCGGCCACGCCGTCGTCGAGGAGCGGACCTTCCTGCAGGACGTCGTCGAGCACGTCAGCTGCCGCTGGTGCCACGCCGTGGACCAGGTCGAGGTCGTCGCCCGGCCCGCCGCCGGCAGCGCGTGAACGAGATGG
>JAOPVV010000116.1 GCA_025966005.1 Frankiales bacterium | reverse complement strand
GCCGTCGCTGCCGGCCGTGACGGCCTTCCCGGTGGCCGCGGCAGCCGCGGCCTCCGGGGTGCTGTCGCCGCCGGTGGCGGCCGTAGCAGTGTCGGTCAGCGCCTCGGCAGCGGTCGCGTCGGTGGGGGCGTCCGCGGGCCTGCTGGTGGCGCGCCGGCGGCGGACCGCCTTCACGGGGGTCTGGCTGGTCTCGCTGGGGATGTTGCTGGTGGGCTCGTCGAGCACCGTGTCTCCGGTCCGGCCGGCACGTGACGCGTCGTGCCGACCAGGTGGGGTGGAGCCGGTGCCGGCCGGGGGTGACCGGCGCCGGGCGAAGTCGTGGTTGCGACCCGCTGGCCCAGGAGGCCTAGAGCGGAGCGCCGGCGGCGGCCCTGTCGGGGTCGGTGACCGTTCGCGTTGCCCCGGCGGCCGAGTCGATCAGCCGATCGGGTGCGAGCGGGTCGCCGACCTCGCCCGACTCGGTGAGCGGCCCCTGCGCGTACCGGGTTGCCTCGGGAGGCACCGGCGGTACGAGGTCGGCCACGATCCGGAGTCCGGAGAGGACGTCGTCGGGTCGAACAGCAGGCGTCACGTGCCGTACGACCACGAGAAGTGTCGCACAAGCCGGGTCGCCGTCGTCGACGGACGCGCGCATCGACACGATGGCCGCCCGGGCGTCGAGCTTGCGGATGCCGTCCTTCATGAGCCGGTCGACCACCAGGGAGTCGGTCGCCAGGAACGCCGCGACGGCCCGCTCGACGTCCGCGAGCGGCACCTGCGGCAGCCGGATCCCCCACTGCGAGGCGACCACGCGGTCCGGGAGGCTCGTGCCCGCAGGCGCTTCCACGACGTCGACGACGTCGATGCCCGCGGGCAGGCTCTCGTCGAGCGCGAGCCGGAGCCGCTCGAGGTCGACCCGCTCCACCACCGAGATCTCGACGTACTCCGCCTCGGACGCCACGCCGGTCGGCGCGGCGCCGACCCAGCTGATCTTGGGGTGCGGCGAGAAGCCGGCGCTGTAGGCCATCGGCACCTGCGCACGGCGCAGCGCCCGCTCGAAGGCGCGGGCGATGTCGCGGTGGCTGGTGAAGCGCAGGCGCCCGCGCTTGGTGTAGCGCAGCCGCAGCTTCTGCACCGCCAGCGGCGGCGGCGGACCGGTCGGGACGTTGCGGGCCATCCTCAGCCCCTCACGTCGTGCCGGTGGTGCACCAGGTCGTGGACGAAGTAGCGCGAGAAGCTCTCGACAGTGAAGGACGCGCCGTCGCTGCGCCGGCCCCGGCGCTGCCAGTGCTCCGGCGACAGGCCGTCGAAGGCCGCCGCGACCTGCTCCCCCGCTGCCACGACCTGCGTCGCGACCTCAGCCGGGTCCTGCTGGTCGTAGCGGTCCGCGACGGCCGCCGCGTCCTGGTCCCAGTTCGGGTAGAGCGGGTCGTCCTGGTCGAGCATGAGGCGCAGTCGCTCGTCGTACAGCCGCAGGACGTCGCGGACGTGGCAGCCGTACTCGAGGGGCGACCACGTCGCGGCTTCGGGGCGCGTGCGCGCACCCGGTCGGGCGAGCACCGGACCCCACGACGCGGCGCCGTCGCGCACGACGGCGCCGACCTGCGAGTGGTCGAGAACGGCGGCGTCGAAGCCGCACTCGGGGCACGGGCGCTCGAGCACCCACGTCCAGTCCTTGGTGTCCGGGGAGATCACGTGGCCGTCGCCAGCGGGTTCTTGACGACGGTCAGCGGCAGCAGCGTCTTGCCGGTGGGGCCGATCTGGATGTCGGTGCCCATCTGCGGGCAGACGCCGCAGTCGAAGCACGGGATCCAGCGGCAGTCGTCGAGGTCCTGCTCCGCGAGCGCCTCCTGCCAGTCCGACCAGAGCCACTCCTTGTCGAGGCCGGAGTCGAGGTGGTCCCAGGGCAGCACCTCGAGCTCGTCGCGCTCGCGCACGGTGTACCAGTCGAGGTCGAGGCCGAACGCCGCCAGCTCGTCGGCGGCCGCAGCCGCCCAGCGGTCGTAGGAGAAGTGCTCGCTCCAGCCGTCGAACTTCCCGCCGTCGCGCCAGACCCGCTCGAGCACCCGGCCCACGCGCCGGTCGCCGCGCGACAGCAGGCCCTCGACGATGCCGGGCTTGCCGTCGTGGTAGCGGTAGCCGATCGCCTTGGCGGTGCTCCGGTCGCTGTTGATCGCGTCGCGCAGCAGCTTCAGCCGCCGGTCGGTCCCCTCGTGGTCGAGCTGGCCGGCCCACTGGAACGGCGTGTGGGCCTTGGGCACGAACCCGCCGATGCTGACGGTGCAGCGGACGTCGCGGGTGCCGGTCACCTGGCGGCCGGCGCGGATGACGTCGCGCGCCATCTCGGCGATCTCGAGGACGTCCTCGTCGGTCTCGGTCGGCAGGCCGACCATGAAGTACAGCTTCACCTGGCGCCAGCCGGCGCCGTAGGCGGTCGTCACCGTCTGGACGAGGTCGTCCTTGCTGACCCGCTTGTTGATGACGTTGCGCAGGCGCTCGCTGCCGCCCTCGGGCGCGAACGTCAGGCCCGAGCGGCGGCCGTTGCGCTGCAGCTCGAGCGCGAGGTCGATGTTGAAGGCGTCGACCCGGGTGGACGGCAGCGACAGGGAGGTCTGCGTCCCCTCGTACCGGTCGGCCAGCCCCTTGGTCATCGGCGCGATCTCGGAGTGGTCGGCGCTGCTGAGCGACAGCAGCCCGACCTCCTCGTAGCCGGTGCTCTTCAGGCCCTGGATGATCATCTCGCCGACGCCCTCGATGGAGCGCTCGCGCACCGGCCGCGTGATCATGCCGGCCTGGCAGAAGCGGCAGCCGCGGGTGCAGCCCCGGAAGATCTCGACGCTCATCCGCTCGTGCACCGTCTCGGCCAGCGGCACGAGCGGCGTCTTCGGGTACGGCCACTCGTCCAGGTCCATGATCGTGCGCTTGTGCACGCGGAACGGGACGTCCGGGCAGTTCGGGGCCACGCGCGCGATCCGGCCGTCGGGCAGGTAGTCAACGTCGTAGAAGCGCGGCACGTAGACGCCGCCGGCGCGCGCGAGGCGCAGCAGCGTCTCCTCGCGGTCGGCGCCGTCCAGCTTCGCCTGGCGGATCACGGCGGTCATCTCGAGCACGGCCTGCTCGCCGTCGCCGAGCACCGCGGCGTCGATGAAGTCGGCGATGGGCTCGGGGTTGAACGCCGCGTGCCCGCCGGCCAGGACGATCGGGTGGCTCTCGTCGCGGTCCTTCGCGTGCAGCGGGATCCCGGCGAGGTCGAGCGCCTCGAGCATGTTGGTGTAGCCCAGCTCGGTCGAGAACGACAACCCGAAGACGTCGAACGCCTTGACCGGACGGTGGCCGTCGTCGGTGAACTGCGGGATGCCCTGCTCGCGCATCTCCGTGGCCTGGTCGGGCCAGATCGCGTACGCCCGCTCGGCCAGCACGCCGGGCTGCTCGTTGAGCACCTCGTACAGGATCATGACGCCCTGGTTCGGCAGCCCGACCTCGTAGGCGTCCGGGTACA
>JAOPVV010000108.1 GCA_025966005.1 Frankiales bacterium | reverse complement strand
GTCGCGGGTGCGGTGGCGACGACGGCGGCCACCGTGCGGGCGGCGCTGCGCGGCATCGGCACCGCCGACGGCGTCCGCTGGCTGTCCAGCTTCTTCCTCGTGCACTGCCCGCACGCGTCGGTCGGGGGGCGCTCGCTCGTCCTGGCCGACTGCGGGGTCGTGCCGGACCCGACGGCCGAGCAGCTCGCCGACATCGCCGTCGCCGCCGCGCTCAGCGCGGAGACGTTCCTGGAGGAGCCGGCGCGCGTGGCGATGCTCAGCTTCTCCACGCACGGCAGCGGGTCGCACGCGCGGGTCGACAAGGTGGTGCACGCGACCCGGCTGGTGCGCGCGGCCCGTCCCGACGTCTGCGTCGACGGCGCGCTGCAGGGCGACGCCGCCCTCGACGCGCTCGTCGCCGCGAGCAAGGCGCCGTCGAGCCCGGTGGCCGGCAACGCCAACGTCCTCGTCTTCCCGGACCTCGACGCGGGCAACATCGCGTACAAGCTGCTGACCCGGCTGGGCGGGTGCCAGGCGGTCGGGCCGCTGCTGCAGGGCCTGGCCCTGCCCATGAACGACCTGTCGCGGGGAGCCGATGCCGACGACATCGTGGACGCCGTCTGCGCCACGGCCGTGCAGGCGCTGGCCGCGCGCGGGCCCGCACGCGCAGCCCTCGTCTGACGGCTCCTCCCCGGGGTCCGCAGCTTCCTCCGCGCGGGGGACGCGCGGTCCGCCGCCCCCGGCGACGCTGACCGCGGTGCTGCTCCCGCACGCCCGCAGGACCCACCGAGAGGACGTCCCATGACCGAGGCCTACGTCTACGAGGCGATCCGCACCCCGCGCGGCAAGGGCAAGCAGGGCGCCCTGCGCGGCACCAAGCCCCTCGACCTCGTCGTCGGACTGGTCGACGAGCTCCGCCGCCGGTTGCCCGAGCTCGACACCTCGGTGATCGACGACGTCGTGCTCGGTGTCGTCACGCCCGTGGGCGAGCAGGGCGGCGACCTGCCGAAGGCCGTCGCCATGGTGGCCGGGCTGCCCGACACCGTCGGCGGCCTGCAGGTGAACCGCTTCTGCGCGTCCGGCCTGGAGGCCACCAACCTGGCGGCGCAGAAGGTCCGTTCGGGCTGGGACCGCATGGTGCTCGCCGGCGGGGTCGAGTCGATGTCCCGCATCCCGATGATGTCCGACGGCGGGGCCCTGTTCAATGACCCGACGACCTCGTACGACGAGTACTTCGTGCCGCAGGGCATCGGCGCCGACCTCATCGCGACGCTCGAGGGCTTCACCCGTGAGGACGTCGACTCCTACGCCGTGCAGTCCCAGCAGCGCGCCGAGACCGCCTGGAACGAGGGCCGCTTCACGCGCTCCGTCGTCCCCGTCATCGACATGAACGGCGTGCTCGTGCTCGACCACGACGAGCACCGCCGCCCCGGCTCGACGCTCGAGTCGCTCGGCGCCGTCAAGCCCGCCTTCGAGGTGCCCGGCACCAAGCTCGGCTTCGACGCGGTCGCGATGCAGAAGTACCACCAGGTCGAGAAGCTCCTGCACGTCCACACCGGCGCGAACTCGTCCGGCATCGTCGACGGCGCCGCGCTGGTGCTGATCGGCAACGAGCAGGCCGGGCGCGACATGGGCCTGACCCCCCGCGCACGCATCGTCGCGACCGCGATCACCGGCGCCGACCCGACGATCATGCTGACCGGTCCGATGCCGGCGACCCGGAAGGTCCTCGCGTCGGCCGGCCTCACGCTGGACGACATCGACCTGTTCGAGCTCAACGAGGCGTTCGCGTCCGTCGTGCTCAAGTACGTCAAGGACCTCGACCTCGACATGGAGAAGGTCAACGTCAACGGCGGCGCCATCGCGATGGGCCACCCGCTGGGTGCCACCGGCGCGATGCTCGTCTCGACCGTCATCGACGAGCTGGAGCGCCGCGACGAGCGGCGCGCCCTCGTCACCCTGTGCGTCGGCGGCGGCATGGGCGTCGCCACCGTCATCGAGCGCGTCTGAGAGTGAGTGCTGACATGAGCGACACCATCCGCTGGGCCCAGGACGGGGACGGCGTCGTCGTCCTCACCATGGACGCCCCCGGCCAGTCGGCCAACACCATGAACGAGGCGTTCGTGACGGCGCTCTCGGCGACCGTCGAGCGGCTCGAGGCCGAGCGCGAGACCCTCACCGGTGTCGTCCTCTCCTCCGCCAAGAGGACGTTCTTCGCCGGCGGCGACCTCGACGAGATCATCCGGCTGCGCCCCGAGGACGCGGCGACCTTCACCGCGCACGCCCAGGCCATCAAGGGCCTGCTGCGCCGGGTCGAGACCCTGGGCAAGCCGGTCGTCTCCGTCATCGCCGGTGCGGCCATGGGCGGCGGCCTCGAGCTCGCGCTCGCCACCCACCGCCGCATCATCGCGGACGTCCCGGGCGCGCAGGTCGGCCTGCCGGAGGTGGGCCTGGGCCTGCTGCCCGGCGCCGGCGGCATCGTCCGCACCGTGCGCATGCTCGGCGTCGCCACCGCCCTGCCGAAGGTGCTGCTGAGCGGCGCGCGCTTCACCCCGGCGCAGGCGCTCGAGATCGGCCTGGTCGACGACGTCGTCGCCACGGTCGACGATCTGCTGCCGGCCGCCAGGGCCTGGATCGCCGCGAACCCGGCCCCGGTGCAGCCGTGGGACGTCAAGGGCTTCACGATCCCCGGTGGCACCCCCGCCGGCGGTGCGCTCGCCGGGCAGCTGCCGTTCATGGCGGCCGGCCTGCGCAGCCAGGTGAACGGCGCCCCCGCCGCGGCGCAGCGCGCGATCATGGCCGCCGCCGTCGAGGGCTCGCAGGTCGACGTCGACACCGCCGGCCTGATCGAGACCCGGTACCTGGTCTCGCTCGCGGTCGGCCAGGAGGCGAAGAACCGGATCCGGTCGACCTTCTTCGACATGCAGGCCATCAAGTCCGGCGCCAGCCGCCCGAAGGACGTCCCGGCCTCGTCGGTGTCCTCCGTCGTCGTCGTCGGCGCCGGCATGATGGGCGCCGGGATCGCCTACGTGGCGGCCAAGGCCGGGATCGACGTCATCCTCAAGGACGTCACGCTCGAGGGCGCGCAGCGCGGCAAGGCCCACGCCGAGAAGATCGAGGCCGGGCTCGTCGCGAAGGGCCGGACCACGCAGGACAGGAGCGACGCCCTGCTGGCTCGCATCACCTTCACCGACTCCTACGACGACTGCCGCGGCGTCGACCTCGTGGTCGAGGCCGTCTTCGAGGACGTCGAGCTCAAGCAGAAGGTCTTCGCCGAGCTCCAGGGGGTCGTCGGCGACGACGTGCTGCTGGCCTCGAACACCTCGACGCTGCCCATCACCTCGCTGGCTGCGGCGGTCAGCCGTCCGGACGACGTCGTCGGCCTGCACTTCTTCTCGCCGGTCGAGCGGATGGCGCTGGTCGAGATCGTCAAGGGGGAGAGGACCTCGCCGCGCACGCTGGCGCGGGCCTTCGACTTCGTGCAGCAGCTGCGCAAGACGCCGATCGTCGTCAACGACAGCCGCGGCTTCTTCACCAGCCGGGTCATCATCGCCCGGCTCGACGAGGCCGTCGCGCTGCTCGGCGAGGGCGTCGACCCGGCGAGCATCGAGCAGGCCGGCCTGCAGTCCGGCTACCCCGCCGGTCCGCTGCAGTTGCTGGACGAGCTGACGCTGACCCTGCCGCGGGCGATCCGCGAGCAGGCCAAGCAGGCCGTCCTCGCCGGCGGCGGCACCTGGACCCCTGCGGCGTCCGAGGCCGTGTTCGACGCGCTCATCGACGTGCACGGCCGCACCGGCCGGGTCGGCGGCGGCGGCTTCTACGACTACGACGAGGCCGGCAAGCGGGTCGGGCTGTGGCCGGGCCTGCGCGAGCACTTCACCCACGTCGCCGGCGACCCTGCCCAGGAGCTCCCCTTCAAGGACCTCCAGGAGCGGGTCCTGTTCGCCGAGGCGCTCGAGGCCTACCGCGCGTTCGACGAGGGCGTCATCGAGACCGAGCCGGACGCCAACGTCGGCTCGCTGCTCGGCATCGGCTTCCCCGCCTGGACCGGTGGAGCCCTGCAGTACGTGCACCAGTACGCGGGCGGACCGGCGGGCTTCGCCGCCCGGGCGACCGAGCTGGCGGCGCAGTACGGCGACCGCTTCCTGCCGCCGGCCTCCCTGGCCGTGCTGGAGGCGCAGGTCTAGGGGTTCCTCCCCTCGGAGGGCTGGTCCCCCCCCAGGGGAGGATGCCGCTCCGCTCGCCCCCGACGACCCTGGACGGGGTCGGACGGGGCACGCGCGCCGGCCACGAGGTGCTCGGCACGACTCCCCGGCAGGCGCCGGGGAGTCGTCCGGGCCGGACGAAGGGTGGCGCGATGGTCGACGAGGTGCTCGACGCCACGGTCCTCGTGCACCCGAGCGCGACGCGGAGCCGCGCGCGCGTCGGGCGCACGGCGGAGGGGCCGATCACGCCCACGCGGCCCGACCGCCACGAGCCGGGCGGGCCGACCGCGCAGGAGTGCTGGACCGCGGTGTTAATGGCGACTAACGTCACGCCCGCCGCCCGGGCGACCGCGCCCGTGCAGCACCGGCGGAGGGTTGCGGGATGGCGAGGCGACAGACGACGACCACGGCGGGCGCCGGTGGGCGGGAGCGCTCCTCGCGCCAGCAGGAGCTCGTGTCCGTCGCGGCCCGGCTGTTCTCCGAGCGGGGCTTCCACGCCGTGGCGATCAACGACATCAGCGGGCAGCTGGGGCTGTCGGGACCGGCGTTCTACCGGCACTTCCCCAGCAAGGAGGCCCTGCTGGTCGCCGTGCTCGACGAGTGCATCACCACGCACCTCGAGGACGTCCGCGACATCGTCACCTCGGTCTCCGACCCCGCCGACACCCTGCTCGCGATCGTCGCGAACCACATCGACTTCGTGTTCGACCAGACCGGCAACATCGTCACCTGGCGCACCGACTTCAGCAGCCTTCCGGAGGCTGACCGCTCGCGGCTGCGCTACCTGCAGCGCCTCTACACCGAGGAGTGGGTGCGCACCTTGCGCCGCCTGCGCCCCGACCTCGACGACGACACCGCGCGGGCGATGTGCCACGCCGCCATCGCCCTGCTGCAGTCGCCCACCGAGTTCACCAGCGGGCTGCCGCGCGAGGCCCACGCCGCGCTGCTCTCGCGCATGGCCCGCGGCGCCCTCGTGACACCGCCGGTGCCACGGGTGCGTGACACCGACGCGCCGTCGCCCCGCCCCCATGAGGACCGCCTCCCCGTCTGACCGCGCCACCGCCCCGCCACCGCCCCGCCACCGCCCCGCCCCGCCCCACCCACCGCCCACCGCGCCCGCTCGTCGACTCGGAGCACAGCAGGACCGCTCGCCCCCGCACCGCGACGACGACCTCGTCGGGGTGTGACCTGAACCACGGCGAGCGGACGGACGAACACCAGCGGGGCTCCGCCACAGGAGACCTCGCGCACGAGTGCCAGGGCGCAGTCGGCGCCCGCCGGCAGTGAGGCGGACCGGGTCGACCCCCGGGCCACGCTCGGCCCGGCAGACGTGGACCCTCGCGGTCCCGGCGCGCGGCTAGTTAATCGCCGGTAACGCCGATGAGGCCGTGTGGTCCTGCCGCACGAGCCCCGTCTGCCCTGCCCCGTCTCACGCTCAGGAACGGCTAATTCGGGCACCGGTGCCCGACATGTGTTGACATCGGACGTTAATGGCGGATAACTTCCGCCCATTCGTGACGCAGGCCACATCCCGTGGGCTGCAGAGGAGGATCCTGTGAACGGTCGGCCCAGCTCAGCCCAGCTCTCCGGACGGAGGCGCCTGTCCGTGAGCGTGCTGGCCGCCGGCATGGCCGTGTCGCTCCTGGCCGGCTGCGGCAGCCGGCTGGAGCGCGACGAGATCCTCGCCAACGGCAGCCCCGGCGGCACCGTCGCCGGTCCGGTCCAGCAGGGCACCACGACCGACCCGGTCACCGGCGTCGAGGTCCCGATCACCACGACCGACCCGGTCACCGGCGACCCCGTCACCAGCGACCCCGTCACCGGCGCTCCGGTGACCGGCAGCGACCCGGTCAGCGGTGCCCCGGCGGCCGGCAGCGACCCGGTCA
>JAOPVV010000107.1 GCA_025966005.1 Frankiales bacterium | reverse complement strand
AGCCGCGACCTGCTCGACGCCGACGGCCGCAGCTTCCGGTACGTCATCAGCGCCGTGCTGGCCTGCCGCCGCGAGCTGTTCGAGGAACTCGGCGGCTTCGACGAGCGCTACGTCGGCTACGGCGGCGAGGACTGGGACCTCGCCTACCGGGCCTGGAACGCCGGCGCGCTGCTGGTCCACGAGCCCGACGCCGTCGCCTGGCACGACGGGCCCGACTGGGCCGGTCGTCCTCAGGACCTCGCCGCGAAGGACCTGGAGACCGCCCGCCTGGCTGCGCTGGTTCCCGAGCCGTCGACCCGGGCAGGGGCGCCGGGCGGGCCGCTGCCCGACGTGCTCGTCGACGTCGCGACGCACGACCCCCGCTGCCTCGCCGCGCTGCTGAGCCAGGACCACCGCGACCTGCAGGTGCGCCGTGGAGCGCCCTGGACCGCCGACCAGCTCGCCCGCGCCCGGGTCCGCGTCCACCTCGACGAGCCGGTGCCGCTGGCGCCCGGAGCCGTCGGCGACCTCGTGGCGCGGCTCACCGACGGCGGTCTCGGCGAGCTGCGCCTGCACGTCGGTGGTCGCCCGGTCGGCACGGCGCACAGCAGCCGGGCGCTGGGCCGGGCCCGCCGGTGGTCCGGCCGGGAGGACGACGTCGTCGCCCGCTGCTTCGGCTGCCAGGACGTCACGGTCGAGGTGCTGCCACCCGCGTGACGGTCCGCGGGGCCGGACGGGGGGGCGGCCACCGGGACGCCGACCCGCAGCCCCGCGCGAGCGAGGCGGGGTCGCTGCGGGCACCGGCCGGTCGGACCCGATCCCGAGGCCCGATCCGGGACACGCCGGGCGGATCGTCACCCGACCGACACCTGCAGGGGGCAACGTAGGGCGCGTCCCGTGCGTCGAGAGGGGCAGGGGCGAGCCGACAGGAGCAGCAGTGCGAGGCAGGTGGGTCGCGACGGTGCTCGCGGCGGTCCTCACGACGACAGGCACGGCGGCCGGGACGGTCGCGGCGGTGCGCTCCGACGAGGCCCTGCCGGGCACGATCGTCGCCGGGCAGGACGTCGGCGGCCAGGACCGGCAGGCGCTGCGCGCGACCGTCGAGGCGCTGGCCCGCACGCGCAGCACCGGGGAGCTGGCCGTCACGGCCGCCGACACCACGGCGCAGGTGGACCGGTCGCTGGTGACGGTCGACGTCGACGCGACCGTCGACCGTGCCGTCGACGCCGGCCGCGACGGGTACCCGCTCTCGGCGGTGCTGGGCCCGCTCGTCGGCCGGGGCGACGAGGTCGACCTGGTGGTCACCGTCGACCAGGCCGCGCTGCGAGCCCGGCTGGGGACCCTCGCCACGCAGGTGGACCGGCCTGCCGTCGAGGGCGGCTTCGCCGTCTCCGGCACGGGGGTCGAGCCGCGCCAGCCGGCGCAGGGGCGCACGGTCGACACGACGGCCGCGCTCGCGCTCGTCGGTGACGCGCTGCGCCGGGGCGAGGCGGCCGTCGACGTGCCGGTCACCGTCACACCGGCCACCACCGACGCGCAGGACGTGCGTGCCGTGGTCGCCGCGGCCACCGCCTCGCTGGCCGGCCCGTACGTCGTCGGCACCGGCACCGTCTCGCTGCGCGTCACGCCGCAGCAGGTCGCGCCGCTGCTGCGCGCGGTGCCGTCGGACGGTCAGCTGCTGCTGCGGGTCGACGGGCCGGGGCTGTCCGTGGCGCTGGCCGAGCAGGCGCAGGAGCTCGAGGTCGGCTCGCGCGAGGCCGGGTTCGAGGTCCTGTCCACCGCACCGGTGCTGGACGGCAAGGGCGACCTCTCGTGGACGCCGGTGCCTGCCGAGGTGCGCGTGCGTCCCGGGTCCTCCGGCCGCGAGGTCGACCTCGACGCGGCCACCGCCCGCTTCACCGAGCTGGTCCTCGCGGCGGAGCGGGACGCCCCGCGAGCCCTGCCGCTGCGGGTCGTCGAGCCCGACCTGACCACGGCGGGCGCACAGGCCGCCGGCGTCCGCAGCCTGATCGGCACCTTCACCACCTCCTTCGCCGCCGGCGCCCCGCGCGCGACGAACATCCGGCGGATCGCCCAGCTCGTCGACGGCTCCTACGTCGCGCCGGGTGAGGTCTTCTCGCTCAACGGGGCAGCCGGTCCGCGCACCCTGTCGCGCGGCTTCGTGGCCGACGGCGCGATCGTCGACGGCGCGCTCACCGACGAGGTGGGCGGCGGCGTCAGCCAGTTCGCGACCACCCTGTTCAACGCGGCGTTCTTCGCCGGACTGCCGATCCCGGAGCACAAGCCGCACAGCTTCTACATCAGCCGCTACCCCGCCGGCCGCGAGTCGACGGTGTACTTCGGCGCCCTCGACGTGAAGGTCGGCAACGACACCGGCAACGGGGTCCTGGTCCGGACCCGGTCCACCCCCGGCTCGGTGACCGTCGAGCTGTACGGCGACAACGGCGGACGTCGGGTCACGTCGACGTCGGGCCCGCGCCGCCCCCGCGACGACGGCGGCTTCAGGGTCACGGTGACCCGCAGCGTCACCGGGGGCGACGGCGTCTCGAGCCGGCGGGTCTTCAGCACCTCCTACGACCCGGTCCCGCCCGACCCGCGCTGAGTGCGCTGGACCCGCCCCCGCCCGTGGAGGAGGGTGGTCCGATGACCCTGACCGCGTCGGTCCTCCACGACGACGGCCTCGTGCTGCTCGCGCTCGCCGGTGAGCTGGACGCCGCCGTGACCGACCGCGTGCAGGAGACCGTCGACGGGGTGCTGGCCGACGGGCTGGTGCAGGTGGTCGTCGACCTGACCGGCCTGGAGTTCTGCGACTCGACCGGCCTGGGGAGCCTGATGCGCACCCACCGGCTGCTCACCGAGGCCGGGGGGCGCTGCGTCGTCGCGGGTGCGCGTGGCCCCGTCCTGCGCCTGCTGCGGCTGATGAGCATGGAGCGGGTCCTGGTGCTCGCCGACGACGTCGGCGAGGCGCTCGAGACCGTCCGGCAGGACGCCACCGGCGCCTGACGCCTCCCGGTCGGAGCACCGGTCGCAGCACCGGTCAGGACAGCGCGCGTCCCAGGACCAGCCCGACCGCCGCCAGCGCCAGGCCAGCCACGACGCTGAGCGCGAGGTCGAGCACGGCCTCCCGGCGCAGCCCCTCGGCGTCCATCTCCAGCACGTCGGCCGCGAGCGTCGAAGCCGTGGTGAACGCGCCGAGGAACCCGACGCCGAGCAGCGAGACGACCGGCCCGGCGTCCAGCGCGAACCCGGCCAGCACCCCCGCCGCCAGGCTGCCCAGCAGGTTGACCAGCAGGATCCCCCACGGCGGACGCCGCACGGCGAGGTCGAGCGCGTAGCGGCAGGGCGCGCCCGCCGCGGCGCCGAGCGCCACCGCCCACCAGGTCACCGGCGGACCGACCGGGCGCCGGCGAGACCGGCGGCCAGCAGGGTGACGACCGAGACGAGGACGTAGGCCCCTGCCAGCGCCGGCCGTCCGGCATCGGCCAGCAGGACGGCGTCGACGGCGAACCCGGAGAACGTCGTGAAGCCGCCGATCGCCCCGGTGCCCACCAGCAGCCGCCACCGGCGGTCGGGACGGCGGGCCAGCAGCGCCGTCAGCACCGCCGCACCGAGCGCGTTGACGGCGATCGTGGACCAGCCCCAGGTCCCGGGCTCGTGCGGCACCACCTCGGCGACGCCGGCCCGCACCAGCGCTCCCGCGACGCCGCCGACGGCGACGAGCAGGACCGGGCTCACCGCCGGGGCACGCCGGTCAGCGCCAGGTCCGAGACGCGCCGGACGATCCAGCTCGGCACCATGACCGGGACCATCCGCCTGGGCAGCACCACGTGCCGGCGTCCCCGCTCGACGGCGTCGAGGGTCTGCTCGGCGACGTCCTCCGGGTCGGACAGCACCGCCAGCTGCAGGCGCTGGAAGCGGCGCATCGCCGCGCTCGCCAGGCCCTGCTCGACGATGTCGTCCCACATGTGGGTGCGCACGGGCCCGGGCTCGACCAGCGTCGTGCCCACGCCGGTCCCCCTGAGCTCGACCCGCATCCCGCTGTGGAAGTGCGACATGCCCGCCTTGCTGGCGGAGTACGGCACGAGCCCGGGGGCGCTGACGGTCGAGAAGCCCGACGACACGTCGACGACGTGACCCCGGCCGCGCGCCACCATGCCGGGCAGCACCTGCCGGACCAGCTCGGCGGGGGCGAGCAGGTTCACCTCGAACAGCTCGGCCATCTGGTCCGCACCGACCTCGAGCAGCCCGCCGAGGGCGTCCAGCCCGGCGCAGTTGACCAGGACGTCGACCGGACGGCCGGCCAGCGCCTCGGCCCGCGCGACGAGGTCCGCGCGGTCGGCGCGGTCG
>JAOPVV010000099.1 GCA_025966005.1 Frankiales bacterium | reverse complement strand
CGGCTGCCCGCGGGCGTACGGCTGGCCTCGCCGTCACCCCTGCCGCCGCGCAGCAGCGCACCGCCGCCCACGGTGACGGCGCCCGCCCCGGCGACGTCGGTCTTCCTCGTCCCTGCGCCGGCACCGTCCCCGCCGCCGTCACCGTCCCCCGAGCCGTCGCCCTCCCCGACCGCGGAGCCGCTGGGCATCACGCTCGACCCGCCGTCCGGTCCGAACGGCACGACGCTGGTTGTGAACGGCACGGGATGGCCGCCGGACGCGGAGATCTCGCTGGAGTACCTCGACACCGTCGGGGAGCCCACCGGCTCGCAGAGCGTGGCGATCGCCGACGCCCAGGGCCGGTTCAGCGCTCAGCTGACCGCGCAGGACCCGGCCAACCTGCCGGGCCGCCACTCGGTGCGGGCGAGCGACGGCGTGTCGACCGCGGAGACGACCTTCCAGGCCCAGGCCTGACCCCGACCGGCCTGCGCCAGCGCTCGCTGACGATCAGCGCTCGCTGACGATCAGCGCTTGCGCTGCTGCAGCATCTCCGCCACGAGGAACGACAGCTCGAGCGCCTGGCTGGTGTTGAGCCGCGGGTCGCACGCCGTCTCGTACCGGCCGGCGAGGTCGGCGTCGGTGAGCTGCTGGGCCCCGCCGAGGCACTCGGTGACGTCGTCGCCGGAGAGCTCGACGTGCACACCGCCGGCCCAGGACCCGAGGTCGGCGTGCACCTCGAAGAAGCCCTTCACCTCGTCCATCACGTCGTCGAAGCGGCGGGTCTTGTAGCCGCTGGACGCCTCGAAGGTGTTGCCGTGCATGGGGTCGCACTCCCACACGACGCTGCGCGCGCCGCGGGTGTCCTCGACCGCCTGGACGATCGCCGGCAGCACGTCGCGCACCGTGCCGGCGCCCATGCGGGTGATCAGCGTCAGGCGGCCGGGCTGCATCGCCGGGTCGAGCCGCTCGCACAGCTCGACGGCGCGCTGCGGGGTCGTCGTCGGACCGAGCTTCACGCCGATCGGGTTGTGCAGCTTGGAGAGCAGGTCGACGTGCGCGCCGTCGAGGTCACGGGTCCGCTCGCCGATCCAGACCATGTGGGCGGACAGGTCGTACGGGCGGCCGTTCTCGTCAGGACGGGTCAGCGCGCGCTCGTACTCCAGCAGCAGCGCCTCGTGGCTGCTCCACAGCTCGACGCCGTGCGTCTGCGGGGTCTTCTCGAGGTCGAGGCCGCAGGCCCGCATGAACGCCAGCGCGCGGTCGATGTCGGTGGCGAGCTCCTGGTAGCGGTCGCCCGCCGGGCTGTTGAGGACGAAGTCGTTGTTCCAGTCGTGCACGGCGGCGAGGTCGGCGCTGCCGTCGGTGGCCATCGCCCGCATGAAGTTCATCGTCGCGGCGCTGTTGGCGTACGCCCGGACCATGCGGGTCGGGTCGGGGGTGCGCTCGCCGTTCAGGTCGTTGACGGCGTCGCCGCGGTAGGACGGCAGGCCGGTGCCCGACTCGAGGTCGGAGCTGCGCGGCTTGGCGTACTGCCCGGCCAGCCGGCCGACCTTGACCACCGGCACGCTGGCGCCGTAGGTGAGGACGACGGCCATCTGCAGCAGCGTGCGGACCTTGCCCCGGATGCCGTCGGCGGTGTTCGCGGCGAACGTCTCGGCGCAGTCGCCGCCCTGGAGCAGGAACGCCTCGCCGCGGGCCACGTCCGCGAGCCGGGAGCGCAGCGTGTCGCACTCCCCCGGCTGCACCAGCGGCGGCACCTGCGACAGCGTCTCGTAGACGGTGGCCAGCGCGACCGGGTCGGGCCAGCTCGGCTGCTGCAGGGCGGGGAGCGTGCGCCAGCGGTCCAGGTCGAGGTCGTGCGTCGCAGTCACGCTCCACGAGGGTAGTCGGGGGGCGGCGCACCCAGGGCGGGCGCTACCCGAAGAAGACCTCGGCCTCCTGGAAGCGCTCCAGCGGCACGGTCTTGAGCTCGCGGGTGGCCTCCTCGAGCGGCACCCGGACGATGTCGGTGCCGCGCAGCGCGACCATCACGCCGCTGTCGCCCTCGTGCACTGCGTCGGCGGCGTGCAGCCCGAAGCGCGTCGCGAGCACCCGGTCGTACGCGGTCGGGGTGCCGCCGCGCTGGACGTGGCCGAGCACCGTCTGGCGTGACTCGTAGCCGGTGCGGGCCTCGATCTCGCGCTCCAGGACCTGGCCGATGCCTCCGAGCCGGACGTGGCCGAAGGAGTCGACGTCACCGGTCTGCAGGGCCAGCGTCCCGGCCTTGGGCTGCGCGCCCTCGGCGACGACGAGGATCGGCGCGAACTGCCGGGCGAAGCGCGCCTCGACGTACTCGCAGACCTGGTCGATGTCGAAGGGCCGCTCCGGGATGAGGATGACGTTGGCGCCGCCGGCCAGGCCGGAGTGCAGCGCGATCCAGCCGGCGTGACGTCCCATGACCTCGACGATCAGCGCCCGGTGGTGCGACTCGGCGGTGGTGTGCAGCCGGTCGATCGCGTCGACCGCGATCTGCACCGCGGTGTCGAAGCCGAAGGTGTAGTCGGTGGCGGACAGGTCGTTGTCGATCGTCTTCGGGACGCCGACGACGTTGAGCCCGGCCGCGGCGAGCTGGGTCGCCACGCCGAGGGTGTCCTCCCCGCCGATCGCGACGAGGGCGTCGACCCCGAGGGCGGCGAGGTTGTCGCGCACCTTCTCGATGCCGTCGTCGACCTTCATGACGTTGGTGCGACTGCTGCCGAGGATGGTGCCGCCGCGCGGCAGGATCCCGCGGGTCGTCTCGACGTCGAGCGGCATCGTCACGCTCTCGAGCGGGCCTCGCCAGCCGTCGCGGAACCCGAGGAACTCGTGCCCGTGCACCTCCGTGCCCCGGCGGACGACAGCCCGGATCACCGCGTTCAGCCCGGGGCAGTCGCCCCCGCCGGTCAGGACACCGATCCGCACAGCTGCCTCCGTCTGCCAGGGGGCCCGACGCTAGTCCTCCAGACGGGTCCCTGGCACGCCGATGACCGGGACGTGCGCCGTGTCCTGCCGCTGAGCGCTGCCCTCGTGGTGGCGCTGCTCGGCGTGCCCGCCGCTGCGGCGCAGGACCAGGGCGAGCTCCGCGCCGAGCTCGACCGCGCCACCGCCCGGGCGACGGCGCTGTCGGGCGAGCTGGAGCGCGCGGCGGCGCAGGACGGCGGCCACCGGGTCGCCCTGGAGCGGCTCGAGCAGGACCACGAGGCCGCCCGGGCCCGCCTGGAC
>JAOPVV010000093.1 GCA_025966005.1 Frankiales bacterium | reverse complement strand
AAGCCGGCCCGCAGCACGTCGGCGGTGAGGTCGCCCAGGCCCGCCGGGGCGTCGGCGTCGGCCGAGCGGGCCGCGCCGCGCAGCAGCAGCACTGCCTCCTTGACCTCCTTGCGGTCGAAGAACCGGTCGCCGCCCCGCACCAGGTAGGGCACGCCGACGTCCGACAGCGCCGCCTCATACGCCGCGCTCTGGGCGTTGATCCGGTAGAGCACGGCGATCTCACTGGCCGGGGTGCCGGACTCGACGAGCTGGCGGCAGCGGGCCGCCACCGACGCGGCCTCGGCCGGCTCGTCGTCGTGCTCGGCGAACACGGGGGCCGGTCCGGGCGGCTGCTGGGCGAGCAGCTCGAGCCGGGCGTGCGTGCTGGCGGCCCTGGCGATGACCCCGTTGGCGAGACCGACGACCTGCGGGGTGGAGCGGTAGTCGCGGACCAGCCGCACCTCGGTCGCGGCCGGGTAGCGCTGGCGGAAGCGGAGCAGGTAGTCCGGCGTCGCCCCGGTGAAGGAGTAGATGGTCTGGTGCGCGTCGCCGACCACGCACAGGTCGTCGCGACCGCCGAGCCAGGCGTCGAGCAGCCGCTGCTGCAGCGGCGTGACGTCCTGGTACTCGTCGACGACGAAGGAGCGGTAGCGGGCGCGGAACTCCTCCGCCACCCCGGCGTGGTCCTCGAGCGAGCCCGCGGTCAGCAGCAGCAGGTCGTTGAAGTCGGCCACGCCCTGGTCGGTCTTGAGCTGGACGTAGGCGTCATAGACCTGCGCCACGACGGCCGGGTCGTACGGGCCGTCCCGGCCGGCGCGGGCCGCGGCGACCGGGTAGTCCTCGGGACCGACCAGCGTGCTGGCGGCCCAGTCGAGCTCGGACAGCAGGTCGCGCAGCTCGCTGGTGCCCGGACGCAGCCGGGCCCGGGTCGCGGCGTTCGCGACCATGCCGAAGGTGTTCTCGAGCAGCCGCGGCGGCGGCCCGCCCACGACCCGCGGCCAGAAGTAGTTCAGCTGCTTCATCGCTGCGGAGTGGAAGGTGCGGGCCTGCACCCCGCCGACGCCGAGGACCCGCAGCCGGGTGCGCATCTCGCCGGCGGCCCGGGCGGTGAAGGTCACGGCGAGCAGCGAGCCGGGCTGCACGGCGCCCGAGCGCACGGCGTACGCCGCCCGGTGGGTGATCGTCCGGGTCTTGCCGGTGCCGGCCCCGGCCAGGATGCAGACCGGTCCGGAGACGGCCGTCGCGGCGGCGCGCTGCTCGGGGTCGAGGGCGGCGAGGACCGCGTCGGCGTCGGAGGGCGTCACGCGGTCCATCCTCCCAGGCCGCCGGCCGGGGAAGGCTCAGGCGGCTCTGCCTGTTGACGCGCAGGACGTCCCCGACGAGCGAGGAGCTCCCGTGTCCGGCCAGATGACGATCTACAGCACCCAGTGGTGCGGGTACTGCCACCGCCTCATGAAGCAGCTGGACCGCGAGGGCGTGGGCTACGACGTCGTCGACATCGAGCACGACCCGGCTGCCGCGGACTACGTCATGAGCGTCAACGGCGGCAACCAGACCGTGCCCACGGTCGTCTTCGCCGACGGCACCGCGATGACCAACCCGAGCCTGGCGCAGGTCAAGCAGCAGCTGGCCTCGTAGCCGGCTGATCCGCCCCTGCGCCCACCCGAGGGGCCATGATAGGGGGAGAACGGGCACTGCACGCCGTGCCCGCGTCCGTCCGACCAGAGAGAACGCCGTGACCCTGCCCCTGCCGCAGCACCCCGCCATCGACGCCGTCATGTCGACGGCCGCCTCCCTGCTCGGCATGGAGATCGTGTTCCTCGGGGGTCTGACGGAGGACACGTTCACCTTCGAGAAGGTGCGGGCGAGCGCGGAGTGGCCGGGGGTCGAGGAGGGTCGCAGCTTCGACCGCACCTCCTCCCTGTGCCACCGCCTGCTCACCGGGGCGGCCCCGCACAGCGCCGACACGACCACCGACCCCGACTACGCGCTGGCTCCGGCCACCGAGCAGCTGGGCATCAAGAGCTACGTCGGCGTGCCGATCCGCGACCACTGCGGCACCGTCGTCGCCACCCTGTGCGGCATCGACCGGTCCGAGGTCGACGTCGACCCGGCGACCATCGAGGTCCTCACCCAGCTGGCCGAGGTCATCGCCTCGCACCTGGGTCCGCTCATCAACGAGGGCCTGGTCATCCGGCGAGCCCCGGAGGGCGGCTGGGCGGTCGGCGACCACGAGACCGGCGACCTGACCAGCGCGATGGTGCTGGCCGACCTGCTGGCCAGCGACCTGTCACCGGGCGCCCGGCCGGCCAAGAGCGACGCACCCCTGGACGAGGTGGGTCAGCTGCGCATGTCGGTCAAGCAGCTCGAGCACGCCCTCGCCGCCCGCGTCGTCGTCGAGCAGGCCATCGGCGTGCTCACCGAGCGCCAGCACAGCTCGCCGCGCGCCGCGTTCGAGCGGCTGCGCAAGGTCGCCCGCTCGCGCGGCCGCAAGGTCCACGACCTCGCGCGCGAGATCGTCATGTCGGCCACCGACCCGTCGGTGCCGCTGCCGCCGGAACTGGCCGGACGCCGCTGAGCGGCCGCCTGTCGCCCCGCTCGCCGGAGGCGCTCGCCGACGAGCTGGTCGCGGTGGTCGTCGGCCGCCCGCCGGGGCTGCTGCGGGTCCTGGTCGACGGCGTCGGGGGCTCTGCGGTCGCCGACGCGCTCGTGCCCGGGCTCGCCGCGGCGGGCCGCGAGCCGCTGCGGGTGCACGCCGAGGACTTCTGGCGCCCCGCAGGTGAGCGCTTCGAGTGGGGTCGCGAGGACGGGCAGGCGTTCCGCGAGCACTGGCTCGATGCTGGCGCCCTGCAGCGCGAGGTGCTCTCGCGCGACGACGCGTACCTGCCGGCGCTGTGGGACGTCGCACAGGACCGGTCGGCCCGGCGGGCGCGCGAGCCGCTGGGTGAGCGGTCGGTGCTGCTGGTCGACGGCGTCCTGCTGCTCGACCGCGGGCTGAGCGCCGATGTGGTCGTCCACGTCGCCCTGTCGCCCGCCGCGCTGCGCCGCCGAGGCGTGCCGGAGTGGCAGGTCCCGGTCTTCGCGGCGTACGACGCACAGGTCCGGCCGACCGAGGTCTGCGACGTCCTGGTGCGGGCCGAGGACCCCCTGCGGCCGGCGGTGCTGGTCCGCACCGGCTGAGCAGGCCTGGTCCGTGCGGGTGGCACGGGCGGCCGGGCGCCGGCCGAGGCCGAGCTGCTCAGCGCCCGGCTGTCCGAGGCGCTGCTGCTCCCCTTCGACGTCGGCGCGCGCCGCCGGGACCCGCTGGCACGCGCACGCCGTCGCGCGCCACCTCGTGGACGGCTCAGCGCACTAGCCCACCGTCACAGGTCCCCACCGTCACAGGTCCCCACCGTCACAGGTCGCGGTACGCGGCCTCGACGAAGCTCCACAGGGCGTAGCCGAGCATGCCGACGACCGCGGCGAGCAGCAGCACCCGGCCGAAGGACTGCTGCGAGAGCACCTGCAGCGCCGCGTCGAGCCCCTTGGCCTCCTCCGGGTCGAACTGGACCGCGGCGCGCACGAGGAACGCGCCGAGCAGCGCGAGCACGCCACCGCGACCGACCAGCCCGACGACGCCGATCACGACCGCGGGCCGGCGGAACCGGTCGGGCAGGCGGTAGTGCTCGAGCTTCTCGCTGTGCTTCTCCTTGAGCGCCCGCACCGCCACGACCAGCCCCGCCACGACCAGCGCCGCGCCGACGACACCGACAGTCGTCCGGCCCCCCGTGTGGCCCATCAGGTCGGCCGTGCGCAAGCCGGTCTTGTCCTGACCGCCGCCGCCGCGCTGCAGGAACTGCACGGTCGAGACCGCCAGCCCCACGTAGACGACGCCCTTGCCGAGCGACAGCGCACGGTGTGCCCAGCGCTTGGCGCCGTCGTCGTCGCGGTGACCGACCGCGGCCTCCAGCAGCCGCCAGAGCCCGTAGCCCAGGAAGCCGACGACGAGCACCACGAGCAGCACCTCGCCGAGCGGCTTGTCGGCGATGGCCGACAGCGCTCCGGTGCGGTCCGTGCGCTCGTCGCTGCGACCGAGGGCGACCGAGCCGGCGAGCAGCCCGACGACCAGCCAGACCATCCCGCGCGAGGCCAGGCCCAACCGGGCGAGCCCCTCGACGGCCGTGCTGTCGTGCACCTGCTCGGCCGTGCTCTCCGCGGTCACGGCCAGGTCATGCCCAGGCGCGACGACGTCACCCGCCCGCGACCCACCCGGTGATCAGCAGCCAGGCGATCGAGACCGGCGACGGCAGCTGGACACCGGCCCCGGAACCACCCCAGACAGGGGCGTTCCGGAGTTCGTCCCGGGTGAACCAGCGGGCCTCCTCCAGCTCGCCGTCGGCCGGGACGGGCCGCGCGTCCGGGTCGCAGGTCGCGCGGAAGCCGAGCATGAGGCTGGCGGGGAACGGCCACGGCTGGCTGTCGACGTACTCGACGTCCCAGCAGGCGATCCCGGTCTCCTCGGCGACCTCGCGGACGACCGCCTGCTCGGCGCTCTCACCGGGCTCGACGAAGCCCGCGAGGGTCGAGAACCGCCCGGTGGGCCAGACCGCCTGCCGGCCCAGGACGCACCGGTCGGCGCCGTCGTGGACCAGCATGATGACGGCCGGGTCCGTGCGCGGGAAGTGCTCCGAGCCGTCGTCGGTGCAGCGGCGCACCGACCCGCCCCGGACCGGCTCGGTCGGCGCCCCGCAGCGGGGGCAGCGGCGGTGGGTCGCGTGCCAGTTCGTCAGCCCGACGGCGTGCGTCAGCAGGCCGGCGTCGCGGTCGTCGAGCAGCGCGCCGACGTCCCGCAGTCCGAGCCGGCGCGCCCCGAGGCGACGTCCGACCGGCGCCGCGACGGCGAAGACCGGTCCGTCGGCGTCGCGCCCGAGGTAGTACCGCTCCCCGTCCGGGGCACCGGCGCTGTCCTGCAGCACCAGCCGCGGACGGTCGTCGTCCAGCACGAGCGCGTGCGCGTCCTCGACGACCAGGACCCGCGCCTGCTTCCACGCCGCCTCCAGGGCCGCGGGGTCGTCGCGGGTGGCCGCGTCGCGGTCGACGGTCGCCCGGGACAGCGCCGGCCTGGTCACCCCAGCTCGAGGTCGAGCAGGGCGCGCAGCGGCGCCTCGACCTGCGCGACGTCGCCGACCAGCACGGTCGTCAGCGCCGCCGGGGCGAGGTAGCGCGCGCCGGCCTCGAGGGCGTCCTCGACCGTGACGGCCGCGAGCCGGACGGGGTGGTCGCGCAGCCACTCGACGCCGAGCCCGGCGCCGGCCAGCTGAGACAGCGTGCTGGCCAGACCCGCCTGCGTCGAGGTGCTCATCGCCAGGGTGCCGATCGCGTAGCGACGGGCCTGGTCGAGCTCGGCCTGGGTGACCGGGAGCGTGGCGACGCGTCCGAGCTCGTACAGCGTCTCGAGCAGCGCCGGCGCGGTCGTCGGCGTCGACACGTCGGCAGCGACGGTGACGCGCGAGCCGGCCGGCGGGTGCTCGACCTGCGCGTGCGGGCTGTAGGTGTAGCCCTTGTCCTCGCGGATGTTGGCGACCCAGCGCGAGGAGAAGTAGCCGCCGAACACCAGGTTCACCAGGCCGAAGGCGGCCGAGTCGGGGTCGGTGCGCGACGGCGCGGGACCGGCCATCCGCAGGGTGGTCTGCACGGCGCCGGGCCGGTCGACGAGCAGCGCCGGGCCACGGGGCGCCTCCGGCAGCGGCGGGGTCGTGGCGGCCCGGGTCGTGGCCGTCCAGCCCGCCATCGCCTTCTCGACCAGCCCGATGGCGCGCGCCGGGGTGAGGTCGCCGACGATCGTCAGGACGCTGCCCGCCGGGGCGATCCGCTTCCCGTGCAGCGCGCGCAGCTGGGAGGCCTTGACGTCCGCGACCTCCTGCGCCGTCGGCAGCTCGCGGCCGTACGGGTGCTCGCCGTACAGCCGCAGCATGAGCGCCTCGCGGGCGACGACGGCGGGCTGGCTGCGGTAGATCGCCAGCTCCTGCACCAGCCGGTCGCGCTCGCCGACGACCTCGCGCTTGGGGTAGCTGGCGGAGGTCAGCACCTCGGCCAGGACCTCGAGCAGCCCGGGCAGACCGGAGACGAGGACCGAGCCGCCGAAGCCCAGCCGGTCGGCGTCGGTGCTGGCCGAGATCTGCCCGCCGAGCGCCTGGACGTCGGCCGCGAGCTGGGCCGCGGTGCGCAGGTCGGTGCCGGCCAGCAGGGTGTCGCCGAGCAGCTGAGCCTGGGCGGTGTGCGCCCGGCCGCCCCGACCGGTCGGCCCGGCGAACGGGATCCGCAGGCGCACCTCCGCCAGTGGCACACCCGGGCGCCGCACGGCCAGCACGCGCAGGCCGTTGTCGAGCGTGCGCTCGGCGACGCTCGGCAGCTTCACCGGCCGCGGCTCCGCCAGCGGCGGGACGGGACGGCGCAGGTCAGGGGCGGTGGTCATGAGGCCTTCCCGGGGCGCAGCTCGAGCACGGTGCAGGTCTGCGGCGTCAGCGTCGCGGCCGCGGCCTGCACCGCCTCGGCGGTGACCGACCGGAGCAGGTCGGGCAGCTCGTTCATCAGCTCGGCGCGGTCGCGCTGCTGCTCGAACACGGCCATCGTCGTCGCACGGCCGAGCACCGAGTCGACCTCGCGCAGGTAGCGCGCGGTCATCCGGGCGACGGTCCGCTCGAGCTCGGCCGCCGTCAGCCCGTCCGCGGCGAGCCGCGCGATCTCCTGCTCGACGGTCGCGAGCACGGTGTCGACCGGCGTCTCCTGCGGGTGGTGCACCTCGAGCAGGAACGGGGTCGGGTCGCGGGCGTCGAGCGGGTCGCCGAGCAGGCCGAGGTAGCCGCTGATGCTGGTGGCCGAGCGGTCCTCGAGCAGCATCCGCTCCTGCAGCCGCGACGCGTCGCCGTCGGTGAGCACCTCGGCCAGCACGACGTACGGCAGGTACGTCGAGAGGTCGGCCGGGTCGGGCACCCGCCACGCCATGGCGACGGCCGGCGCCGGCGCGAGCTCGTCGTGCTCGACGGCCCGGCGCTGCTCGGTCGGCAGCGGCTCGGAGAACGACGGCCGGACCGGCACGTCGCGGGCCGGGATGTCGCCGAAGTGCTGCTCGGCCCAGACGAACACCTGCTGCGGGTCGACGTCGCCGGCGACCGACAGGACCGCGTTGCCCGGCGCGTAGTAGCGGTCGAAGAAGCCCTGCGCGTCGTCGAGCGTCGAGCTCTCGAGGTCGACGAAGTCGCCGTAGCCGTTGTGGCTGTTCGCGAAGTCGGCGAACAGCAGCGGCGGGACCTTCAGCCACGGGAACCCGCCGTACGGCCGGTTGAGGACGTTGACCCGGATCTCGTTCTGGACGACCGCGATCTGGTTGTCGAGGTTGTCCTGGGTGACCGCGACGCTGCGCATCCGGTCGGCCTCGAGGAACAGCGCCAGCTCGGTGGCCGCGCTCGGCATGACCTCGTAGTAGTTGGTGTAGTCGACGTGCGTGGAGCCGTTCAGCGTCCCGCCGTTGCCCTGCACGTAGGTGAAGTGCTCGGTCTTCCCGAGGCTCGCCGAGCCCTGGAACATCAGGTGCTCGAAGAGGTGGGCGAAGCCGGTGCGGCCCTCCGGCTCGCTGCGCATGCCGACGTCGTAGTAGACGGCGACGGCCACGACCGGGCTGGACGGGTCGGGGCTGACGACGACGCGCAGCCCGTTCGCCAGGCTCGTGCGCTCGACGGCGTAGGAGGGGCTGGCCGCGGCGGCCGGCTTCGCAGCGGCGCGGCGGGGGGCAGGGGCCTTGCGGGTGGCGGCGGGCACGGCCCGACGCTAGTACGGGGCGGCGCAGCCGGCAGCCCGCGACGACAGGAGGCGGGGCGACGGCGTCGAAACCCTCGGGACACACTCCCGGCTGGTCGGAGCCCCCGTGCGCACCCTCGTCCGCTCGACGCTGCTCGCCGGGTTCACCGGCACCCTCATGGTCTCGGTCGCCTGGGCCGGGGTCGGGCTCGCGCCGGTCCCGTCGACGCCCCCGCTCCCGCTGCCGCTGCCGGTCGCGGTCCCCCAGCAGCAGGAGGTCTCGGCTGCCACCGGTGCGGCGCCCGCCCCCACCCGACCGGTGAGGACCGGCCTGCGCGTCGGCGCGGCGAGGACGTCGATCGCGCCCCGCCCGGACGCCGCGAAGGGCGACCGCTGGGAGACCGACCTCACGAAGTGCGTCCGCCTGACCAGCGCCGACGTGATGGCGACGCTGCGCAACCTCGGCGACCACGCCGCCAGCACCGGCACCCCGTGGCCCGAGAACCCCGACTGCATCTACCAGGGCGGCTACGGGCTCGGGCCGAACTTCCCGGTCAGCACGTTCGACCGGACCCTCGGGCTCTGGGTGCGGGCCATGGCCGTCGGCGACGGCAAGGACACGTTCGTGCTGGCCGTGGTCGACGGCGAGGGCTGGCTGTGGGACTACGCGAGCACGTGCGAGGACTGCGGCGCCAAGCAGATCGGCGAGGCGCTCGCCGCCGACCCGGCGCTGGCCGCGCGCGGCGTCCGGGCAGGGTCGTTCGCCCTGCACGCCACCCACTCCCACACCTCCCCCGACTTCCTGGGCGGCTGGGGCTTCGTCCCCGACTGGTACATGGCGCAGGTGACCCGGACCATCAAGGCGACCGTGCGGCAGGCGGTGCTCGCGATGGAGCCGGCGCGGCTGGAGGTCGGCTCCGAGGACGCCCGCGCCCACAACAGCGAGCGCCGGTCGACCTACCGCTCGGCCGAGGAACCCGACCTCAACTGGCTCCGGGCCACCAGCGCGGACGGCCGGCGGACCATCGCCACCCTCGGCGCGTTCGCCGCCCACCCGGTCACCCGCGACCACGAGATCGGCGTCGCGCACCCGGACTGGCCGGGCTACTTCGCCCGTCGCGCCGAGCAGCGCTTCGGCGGCGTGGCGATGCACGCCATGACCGGCCTCGGCAACGTCACCGGCGCCACGGACGAGCAGCGTGACGCCGCGGGCAGGGTGACGCGACCCAGCACCGGCACGGCGCTCGCCGACCTGATCCCGCCCGTCGGCGGCGGTCGGGCCGTCCGTGGCGAGGACGTCCGGTTCACCCAGCGCACCTGGCGCCAGCCGGTCACGAACGTCCCGCTGGACGCGCTGGGCACCGCCGGCTTCTTCGACCGGCAGTTCGACCTGGCTCCGGCGAGCGTCTCGGTGGGCGAGAGCGCCGAAGCGCCGTGCACGTCGGCCGCGCCGCAGTCGGTCGAGCTGCCCGCCACGGTCCTCAAGATCGGGCAGGACGTCGTGCTGACCACCGCACCCGGCGAGACGTTCTCCAACCTGTCGAACACGCTGAAGGAGAAGGCGCCGGCGCAGGTCGTCTTCCCGCTGGCGCAGACCAACGACTCGCTCGGCTACGTGCCTCAGTCCTTCGAGCTCGACCCGGTCGGGCAGCAGGGGCTCGGCTTCGCCGCCGACGGCTACGTCTTCGTGAACTACGAGGACAGCTACGCGATCGACCGCTGCGTCGGCGACATGGTGCTCGAGCAGACGCTCCGGGCGATGTCCGAGCTCCGGTGACCGCACCGGTGGTGGCGCGGGAGCCCGGCAGTGGGGCAGGGTGCGCGCACCGTCCCTGCGAGCAAGGAGTCCCGTTGACCGTTTCCGCCGACCTCTCGAAGTACCTCGACAAGGCCTACGAGTCGAGCACTCTCGCCGAGATCCTGGCCGCCCCGGTCAGCGCGCTCGCGGGCGTGACCGAGGAGGACGCGGAGGCGCTGCGCAAGGCCTTTCGCATCCGCACCGTCGGCGACCTGGGCAAGAACAAGTACTTCCTCGCCGCCCAGGCGATGGTGCAGCTCACCAAGTAGGGCCGCGACCCGCGCTGCCCACGGTGGCCTCACGCTGTGCTCGTGACCACTGTGCTCAGGACCACTGTGCTTGCAGAAGTGAGCACCGTTCCCAGGGGCATGAGGTGCAGGGTCGCCACGACGGGCGGCCCTGCACCGACAGGAGCGCACCATGTCGCACGGCACCGCCGACGACGCGGAGCGGGGCCTGCTGGCCTCCGTCACCGGCAAGGCCAAGGAGGTCGCCGGGGCGCTGACCGGCAACGACTCGCTGGCCGCCGAGGGACAGCTGCAGCAGGCCGAGGCGCAGGCCAGGCGCGACGCTGCCACGCGCGAGGCCGTCGCCGAGGTCGAGGCCCACGAGGCCGCCCGGTCACTGGCCGCCGACCGTGCCCAGGCCGACCGCGAGCGCACGGTCGTCCAGGTGCAGGAGGCGGCTCAGGTCGCCGCGGCCCGCACCGGCGCCGCGGTCGAGGTCGACGCCGCGCAGACCCGCGTGGAGGGTCAGCAGGCGGTCTCGGAGGCCGTCGCCGAGGCCCGCGCCGACGAGCAGGAGCGACTCGCGAACAGCCAGGCGGCACAGCAGGCTGCAGCCGCGGCCGACCACGCCCAGGACGCGCGCCGAGAGCACCACAGCGAGCTGGCCCGGGCACAGGCGGCCGAGGCCGCCGCCGAGCAGGCGCGGGCCGAGGCCGACCGTCTCGCCGGCGAGGCCGGCCTTCCCCGCTAGACCGCACGCCCCCCGACGTCCCGACCCGAGGAGAACCATGAACGTGCTCACCGTCCCGAAGAAGGCCGCCGCGCTGGAGTACTCGCTGCTGCGCCTGCCCGCGACCCTGGTGGAGTCCCAGGTCGTCGTCCGCTTCCTGCAGGACGACTCCGCCCTGCGCCTGGGCTTCGAGCGCGCCCTCGGCTCGCTCGACGAGAAGGCCGGTCGCCTGCTCGGCGACCAGGCCCTCACTGCCCGCGGCTCCGCGCTGCGCCGCCGCAGCGACGCCCTGGCCGACGCGG
>JAOPVV010000077.1 GCA_025966005.1 Frankiales bacterium | reverse complement strand
GGCAACGCCTTCTGAAGAAGATCCCCCACAACAGCCTCCAGCCCGCGAGTCCAAGGTCAGGAAGACCCTGGCCCCACGGGCTAGATGGCTATCAGCTAGACGTGCTCGACGATCTCGATGAGGATCCCGTCGAGCTCTTCGGGGTCGATCTGCAGGAGCCGCCCGCCGGCCGACTCGCTCTCGGTGCTGGTGAAGCGCGTCCCGCGTCGACGCAGGTCCTCGGCCTTGGCCTCCAGATCATGGGCCGACAGCCGGACGTAGTACGGCCCGGCACCCCAGTTGTGCAGGTAGCGACCGGTCTCGCTGTCCCAGCGGGTGGGCTCCAGCAGGTCGACGGTCGCGCTGTGCCCCAGGGAGAAGCCCATCCGGGCCCGGCGCACCCCCTCCTGCTCGAAGACCTCGACCGGACCGGTCGGCTCCCAGTCGAGGTTCTCGCGCAGCCGCCGCAGGACGTCGTCCAGGTCGCGGACCAGGAAGCCGCGGCCGACGACGCGCGACAGCTCGCCGGGCTGCGGGTCGCGGGCGACGGGCGGCGGCGTCTGGAAGGCCGCCTCGGGCATCTGCAGGGGCGCCAGCCCCATGATCTCGATGCAGAGGCCGCCGTCGACGCTCGGCTCGTACCGCGGGTCCTCCGGAGTGCACCCGACCCACAGGCGGTCGAAGGGCATCTCCGGCGTGAGCTTGGCGATCCGGAAGGGGAGCCGGCGGTCGTGCAGGCGCTGGATCACCCCGGACAGGTCGTCGGTGATCAGGACCGTGGCGTGCGTCTTGATCGGACGGCTCACGCCCTGGAAGACCTCCAGGCTGTGCAGGAACACCGGGAACATCGGGTCGCCCTCGTTCGGGGCGTCCAGGTGCCCCTGCGGCTCGACCCGGGTCGGCGCGACGGCCAGCGACTTGTGCGTCCGCAGGAAGTGCGCGACGTAGGGGTGGTTGGGGAAGGCCTGTCGCCAGTTCGGGTGGCCGATGAGGCCCACCTTCTCGACCAGCAGCTTGGCCGTCAGGTCGGCGTCGGGGACCATCATGTCGCCGGACAGCAGCATCGTGAACACGGGTGGGGACTCCTCTTAGGGTCGGGGGCCGACGGTGTTGCGCTGGGTGCCCAGCCGTTCGATCGTGGTCTCGACGACGTCCCCGGGCTCGAGGTAGCGGCCGTCCTCGTACGCCACGCCGTCCGGGGTCCCGGTGTAGACCACGTCGCCGGCGTGCAGGCTGGTGCGCTCGTCGGCCCAGCGGACCAGGAAGTCGACGCCCCACGACATGGCGCTGGTGCGCTCGGACTGGCGCTTCTCGCCGTTGACGGTGAGGGTCAGCAGCAGGTCGGGGCTGACGTCGCCGAACTCGTCGCGGGTGACGATCCACGGACCCAGGGGAGTCGAGTCGTCGGCGCTCTTGGCGGAAAACATGTCCATGCCGGTGACCGAGCCTGCGAACTGCAGGTCGCGCAGGGAGATGTCGTTGCCGACCGTGTAGCCGAGCACGCTCGACAGGGGGTCCGCGCCGTCGACCTGCGCTGCCCCGATGATCACGACCAGCTCGACCTCGTAGTCCAGGCCCTTCGTGATCGAGGGGTAACGGATCTCGTCGTCTGCGGCGATGAGGGAGCTGTAGGGCTTCCAGAAGCCGGCCGGCTGGCTCGGCATCTCACGGCCGAGCCCGGCCACGTGCTTGGCGTAGGTCGCTCCGAGGCAGACGACCTTGGCGTCCGGTTGGGCCGGCGCCCGCAGGCGCAGCCCGTCGAGCCGGACGACAGCGCCGTCGTAGTCCGCGGCGTCAGGACCTCCGGCGGTGATGCGCGGGCCCCAGTCGGCGATGTCGCCGGCAAGGGGCCGCACCGAGGCCTCGTCGGGCTGCAGCACCCCCCAGAAGGGCCTCGTGCCGTCGGTCAGGCGTCCGATCCTCATGCGTGGTCCTTCCGGAGGGGCAGCGTGTCGTCGTTGGCGAGAGCGGTGAGGTCGGTGTCCGGGTCGATGAGCGCCTCCAGGGGGACGACCCGCCGCTCGGTCATGAGCTTGCGCACCGCCCGGACATCGTCGGTGCGGTTGAAGCTGACGGCGCCGCAGAGCACGCCTTCGCGGGTCAGCACCGCGGAGAAGGCCCAGCCGTCGACGTCTCCCCGCAGGTGCACGGTGTCGGTCGGCAGCGGCCGCCCGGTGATCTGGATGTTGAGCTCGTACTGGTCGGACCAGACCCACGGGACCTCGGCGAACACGTCCTCGCCGCCGAGCATGTTTCTGGCAGCGACCTTGGCCTGGTGCTGGGCGTTCTGCCAGTGCTCGACCCGCATGCGCTCGCCGAGGATCGGGTTCGGGGAGTTGGCGATGTCGCCGATGGCGAAGACGTCCGGCGCGGAGGTCCGGCACTGCTCGTCGACGACGACGCCGTTCTCGACCTCGAGGCCGGCGCGAACGGCGAGGTCGTCGTTCGGGAGCATGCCGATGCCGACCACGATGACGTCCGCCGGGTACTTCTCGCCGCTGGCGGCGTGGGCGATGATCCCGTCGCCGTCCGGCTCGAGGTCGGTGCTGGCGACGTCGGTGAGGAAGGTGACGCCCCGCTCGCGGTGCATCCGCATGTAGATCTGGCCGAGGACGGGCGGGAGCACGCGCTGCAGCGGCGTGCTCAGGCCCTCGAGGACCGTCACCTCGCAGCCGAGCTGCGTAGCGCTCGCTGCGACCTCCGCCCCGATGAAGCCGCCACCCACCACGACGACCCTCGCGCCGGGGGTGAGCCGGGCGGAGATGGCCTGGGAGTCCTCGACCGTGCGCAGCGTGAACACGCCCGGCAGGTGGGAGGTGCCAGGGAGCTGGCGCGGTCGGCCGCCGGTGGCGAGGAGCAGCTTGTCGTAGCCGAGCTGGGTGCCGTCCGACAGCGCCACCTTGTGGCCGTCGGTGTCGAGCTCGGTGGCGGCAACCCCCGTAATCAGCTCGATCTTGCGGTCGTCGAACCACTTCTGCGGACGCAGCGCGGTGCGCGACGCGTCCTCCTCCCCCCGGAGCACGCCCTTGCTGAGCGGCGGCTTGGAGTAGGGGGCGCGCGGCTCCTCGCAGACCACCACGACGCGGCCCTCGAAGCCCTCGGCGCGCAAGGCGAGCGCGGCAGTGCCACCGCCCACACCACCGCCCACGATGACGAAGACCTGGTCCACGGTGCCTCCAGAAGAGATGCGCTCCACGGCGCGAAGTGAACAGTATCCGCCCTAGATGTTCAAGTCTCGCAGCTGCCGCCAGGGCAGCTGGGGAGACCGGGGGCGCGGTACTCGCGCTGAACGGTCGAGCCAGTTACTGTCTGATCCGCCTCGTCCAGTCGTTGGGCGGCGTCACGGACAGGAGCGGTCATGAAGCTGGCGCGGTTCACGGGCCCGACGGGCGACTCGTGGGGGGTCGTGGACCTCGAGGCCCAGACGGTACGGGCCGTCGAGGGTGCGATCGCGGACTGGGCGCCCGGGCTCATCGCCTCCGGGTTCCAGGACCTGCCGGTGACGGGGGAGCCGCTGGCCCTCGGCGCAGTACGCCTGCTCGAGCCGCTCGAGGCGACCGCCAAGGTCGTCGGCACGGGCATGAACTACTGGTCGCACCTCGAACGCCTCGGTCGCACGGAACGGCCGAAGACGCTGAGCTCCTTCATCAAGCCACGGACCGCCGTCGTCGGGCCCGACGAGGAGATCCGCTACCCCGCCCTCACCGACCAGCTCGACTACGAGGTCGAGCTGGTCGCCGTCATGGGTGCACCCGTGACGCCGCTGACTCCAGACGCGGTGCCGGCCCTGCTGGGCTACACCGTCGGCAACGACGTCAGCGCACGGGACCAGCGCAACGAGCTCGGCCCCGACCTGGTGAGCATGAAGTCCAACGACGCCACGACCCCGATCGGCCCGTGGATCACCACGGTCGACGAGCTGGGGGCGGCGGAGGGCCTCGCGGTCACGATCCGCTGCAGCGTGAACGGCGAGGTCCGTCAGGAGGACACGACGGCCAAGATGCTCTGGGGGGTGCCGGAGATCCTCGACTTCTTCCGCGTGCGCATCTCGCTGGCCCCCGGTGACGTGGTCTTCACGGGGACGACCTGCGGGGTGGGACTGGAGGACGGCCGCTTCCTGCAGGCCGGGGACGTCCTCGAGACCGAGGTCGTGGGAGTCGGCGTCCTGCGGAACACGGTCGGCGTCAAGGGCGAGAGGGGCTGACGGTGCGGGCGGCCGTCGCGCGGGAGCTCGGCGGACCCGAGGTGGTCCGGGTGGAGCAGGTCGACCCCCCGCCGCTGCTTCCCGGGACCGCGCGCGTCCAGGTGGCGGCGGCCGCCGTCAACTTCCCCGACCTCCTCGTGCTCGCCGGGACCTACCAGGCCAAGGTCGCTGCGCCGTACACGCCCGGCTGCGAGTTCTCCGGCCGCGTTCTCGAGGTGGCCGACGGGGTGGAGCGGGTGAGAGCGGGCGACCTGGTGTTCGGGCTCGCCACCCACGGCGCCTTCGCCGAGCAGGTCGTCCTGGACGCCGCGCGCCTGACGCCGGTCGACCGTCCTGTCGATCCGCAGGTGCTCGCGGCCTTCAGCGTCACCTACACGACGGCCTACCACGCGCTGCGCACGTTCGCCCGGGTGCAGCCGGACGAGCACGTCACGGTGCTCGGCGCCGCCGGTGGCGTCGGCCTGGCCAGCGTCGACCTCGCCTCGGCGATGGGCGCCCGTCCGATCGCCGTCGGCGGTGACCCCGCCAAGCTCGAGGCGTGCCTGGAGCGCGGCGCCGTGGCCCTGGTCGACTACGACCGCGAGGACCTCAAGGCACGCCTCAACGAGCTGACCGGCGGGGGCGCGGACGTCGTCGTCGACCCGGTGGGCGGCCGGTACTCCGAGCCGGCGCTCCGGGCGATGCGGTGGGGCGGCCGCTACGTGGTCGTCGGCTTCGCGGCGGGCGAGATCCCGCGGATCCCGCTGAACCTGGTCCTGCTCAAGGGCGTCTGGGTCGTCGGCTTCGAGAACCGCACCATCCTCGACCACCTCCCCGAGCTGGCCGCGGCGCACCGCGCCGAGGTGCTCGACCTGCTGCTGGCGGGCCGGGTGTCGCCGCGCATCAGCAGCGTGCACCCGCTCGAGGACGTGGTCGGCGCCCTGCGCGAGGTCGCCGACCGGCGCGCCATCGGCAAGGTCGTCGTCCAGGTCGCGGACGGCCCCGTCTAGCACCTGCCCTGCCCGCTCCCGTCCTCCTGGAGGTCCCGTGCCCGCCATCGAACCCGTCCCGTTCGCCCTGCTCGACCCCGTCCTGCGCGCGGAAGTCGAGGCCCGCACGGCCGGCCGCACGCTCAGCAGCACCGTCCCGGTGCAGGTGTGGGCGCACCGCCCGGCCGCGGCGACGGCGTGGGTCCGGCTGCTGGCCGAGCTCCAGGAGCGCAGCGGCCTGGACGAGCGCCTCCGCGAGCTGGTCCGGCTGCGCATCGCCGCCTTCACCCAGTGCCGCACCTGCCAGACCGGGCGCAAGTCCGGGCTGGTGACCGAGGAGGACATCGCCTGCCTGGCACCGGACGACCCGCGCTTCTCGGAGCGGGAGCGGTCCGCGCTGCGCTACGCCGACCTGTTCGTCTCCGACTGGTTCTCCGTCGACGACGACACCTACCGGGACCTCGGCCGGCACTTCTCGCTCGAGGAGGTCGTCGAGCTGCAGATGCTCTGCGCGATGATGCTCGCCGGGGGGCGCCTCGCACACGTGCAGAGGGCGTGGGCGGACGACGATCGGCCACCGGTGCTCGTTCCCCCGGCAGACTAGACGGATACGACAGCTCCTGTACTGTCCGTGCCCTACGCGGCGGGTGCCGCGAGCGGAGGGTGGTCGTCATGCGGGTAGCTGTCGTCGGAGCAGGGACCATGGGAGCGGGCATCGCCCAGCTCACGGCCATGTCCGGCATGGACACCGTCCTGGTCGACCTCGACGAGGCCCAGCTCGGACGGGCCACCGCGACGACCGCGACGAGCCTGCAGCGGTTCGTGCGCAAGGGCACCCTCACGGACGAGCAGTCACAGGCCGCGCTCGGCCGGCTCTCGACCACCACCTCCCTCCGTGATGCCGTTCAGGGCGTCGACCTGGTCGTCGAGTCCGTCGTTGAGGTGCTGGCGGTCAAGCAGGCCATCTTCCGCGAGGCCGCCGAGCACGCGCCGGCGGACGCGCTGCTCGGGACGAACACGTCCCAGCTGTCGATCACCGAGATCGGCTCCGCCGTCCCGCAGGACGCCCACCGCGTGGTCGGCCTGCACTTCTTCAACCCGCCGGTGATGATGCACCTGGTGGAGGTCGTGGCCGGGCTGCAGTCGAGCGAGTCGTCAATCGAGCGGGCGGTGGCGTTCGGCGAGGCGCTGGGCAAGCAGACCGTCGTGTGCCGCAAGGACAGCCCCGGCTTCCTGACCTCGCGCATCTCGGCCCTGGTGCGGCTCGAGTGCCTGCGGATGCTCGAGGAGGGCGTGGCCAGCCCCGAGGACATCGACAAGGCGCTCAGGGTCGGCTTCAACTGGCCCATGGGTCCGCTCGAGCTGGGTGACTTCAACGGTCTGGACACCTACCTGCACATCCTCGGCTCGCTGGAGTCGACGCTCGGCGACCGCTTCAAGCCGACCGTGACCCTGCGCAACCTCGTCGCGGCGGGGCGGCTCGGGCGCAAGACCGGGCAGGGCATCTACAGCTACGACGCCGACGGCAAGCGCGTCCCCGCCACCTCCTAGCCCGGCCCCGACCTAGCCCGCCCCGACCGACCCGTCACCGAACCACCCAGGAGCCCCTGTGACCCGGCCAGCGCTCGTCCTCGTCCACGGCGCTCAGCACGACAGCCGCTGCTGGGAGCCCACGGTCGCCGAGCTCGAGCGGCAGGCGCCCGATCTCCGCGTGCTCGCCGTCGACCTGCCCGGTCGCGGCGGCACGCCCGGCGACCTGTCGTCGCTGACGATCGACGACTGCGTGACCAGCGTGCTGGAGCAGGTGGAGAAGGCGGGCCTGCAGGAGGTGGTCGTCGTCGGCCACTCGTTGGCCGGGCTCACCGTCCCGGGTGTCGTGACCCGCCTCGGCGCAGCGCGCGTGCGCCGGCTGGTGCTGGTCGCCGCCTGCGTCCCGCCTCAGGGCGGCTCCGTCCTCGACACCCTGGCGGGCCCGATGCGGACCTACGCCCGCCGCGCCGCAGCCCGGGGCCTGCCGGCACCGCCGATGCCGCGGGCGCTCGCCACGTGGGCCTTCTGCAACGGCATGACGGCCGCGCAGCGGCGGCACGTCCTCGGGTCGCTGTGCGCCGAGGCGACCCGGCCGACGGCCGAGCCGGTCGACCGCACCGGGCTGCCCCAGGACGTGCCGCGCACGTGGGTGCTGACCCGGCGCGACCGCTCGCTGCGCCCTCGGCGCCAGCGCCAGTCGATCGAGGCGCTCGGGGGGGTCGAGGAGGTGCTCGAGCTCGACGCGTGCCACGACGTGATGGTGAGCCATCCCGCCGAGCTGGCCGGGCTGCTCGCCGCGCGCTGCCCCGTGGACGTCGTCGACGTCCCTTGAGCGCGCCGCAAAGGCTCAGCCGTTGAGGATGACGCCGCCGTCGGCGACGAGGACCTGACCGCTCACGAAGGCGCTCTGGTCGCTCGCGAGGAACAGCAGCGGGCCGACCATGTCCGCCACGTGCCCCTGTCGCTTCACCAGCTGCATGTCAGCCAGCCGGCTCAGCACCTCGCTGGGGACGGTCGAGACCGTGGCCTCGGTGTCGATGGCCCCCGGGGCGATGCAGTTGACCCGGATGCCGTCGGCCCCCAGCTCCTTCGCCAGCGACTTGGTCATGCCGTGGACGGCGGCCTTGGAGACGTTGTAGTTCATGCGCCGGGGCGTGTGGTGGTAGGCCGCCGTGGAGCCCTGGTTGACGATGGAGCCGCCGCCGCGCAGCCGCATGTACGGCGCGACCGCACGGGTGCACAGCCAGGTGCCCTTGACCGCCACCGCCATGACGCGGTCGAAGCGCTCGACCGGCATCTCCTCGAACGACTCGTACGGCAGCCCGGCGTAGATCGCCGCGTTGTTCACGAGCACGTCGATCCCGCCGAACGCCTCGGCGGCCTGCCGCGCCAGCTCCTTCGTGGACTCCTCGTCCGACACGTCGGTGCGCACGAACAGGGCCTGGTGGCCGGCCTCCCTGAGGTCGGCCTCCACCTGCTTGCCGTGGACCTCGTCGATGTCGGCGACGACGACCGCGGCGCCCTCACGCGCCAGCCCGAAGGCGTACTCGCGACCGATCCCTTGCCCGGCACCTGTGACGATCGCGACCTTGCCCTCGAGCAGCATGCGGTTCCTCCGTGACGAGCGTCGCGACCCCGGACGGGGCGGCGCCGCAACGTATCGACGTGCAGGGCACACCGCAAGACGTACAGGACATCAGCTGTCTTGCTTGTCCGATACCAGCGGGACCGTCCGGCCCCGACCCCGGTCCTGCGTGAGCGCGGCGAGCAGCGGTCCGACGCGGAAGGGCACCGGTGTGGTCAGAGCGATCTCGGTCCGCGTACGGACGACCCCCGGCAGGGCCAGGACCTCCTGCAGGACGGACTGCAGCTCGGCGTGGCTGCGCGCAGCCACCCGGACGGCCAGGTCGCTCTGACCCGTCGTGGCGTGCACCTCGAGCACGTGCGGCAGACCGCCCAGGGCCTCGACGACGTCCTGCAGCGCCCCCTGGGCCAGCTCCAGGTGCAGGAAGGCGATGACGGTCAGGCCGAGTCGGGCCAGGTCCACCCGGGGGTCGAAGCCCTGCAGGACACCCGAGGCCGACAGTCTCGCCAGGCGCGCCTGCACCGTGTTGCGCGTGACGCCGAGCCGGAGCGCGAGGTCACGCGTGCCCTCACGGGGGTCGTCGGTCAGGGCACTCAGCAGCTCGGCGTCAAGCCTGTCGATGCTGGTCACAGTGCTCACCTCCCCGTGGTCTGTCGGTGCGCAGCTGAGCACAGTGCCCACCTGTGACGCGACAGGTTGACATCTACTGCCTCATCTGTCGATCGTTGCTGACGTCCGCAGCACCAGAGGAGGCCAGCATGACCGACACCACCGAGCTGATCGAGCACGCGGTGCAGCCCAGCTACGACCTGGCGACGCGGTACACCGCCGGCTCGCGTCCGGTGCTCCTGACCGGTGTGCAGTCGATCGCCCGGCTCCTGGTCGAGCAACACGCCCGGGACGCGCGCGCGGGCCTGCGCACGGCCAGCCTGGTCTCGGGCTACCCCGGCAGTCCGCTGGCCGGGCTGGACAAGACGTTGGCCGGCATCAAGGTCCTCCGCGAGGAGCACGGCATGCGCCTGGTCCCCGGCCTCAACGAGGAGCTCGGCGCGACGGCCGTGTGGGGCAGCCAGATGGAGCTCCCCCAGGGCACCCGGACCCACGACGGCGTCCTGGGTGTCTGGTACGGCAAGGGCCCGGGAGTCGACCGGTCCGGCGACACTCTGCGGCACGCGTCGCTGTACGGCGCGCACCCGACGGGCGGCGCGCTGGTCCTCGCCGGCGATGACCCCGGCTCCAAGTCCTCCACCGTGCCCTGCGTCAGCGAGCGCTCGCTCGCGGCCATGGGCATCCCGGTGCTCTACCCGCGCAACGCGGAGGAGGTCATCACGCTCGGTCTCTACGGCGTCGCCCTGTCCCGCGCCTCCGGCTGCTGGGTCGCCCTGAAGATCGTCTCGGACGTCGCCGACGGCATGTTCACCGTCGACCGCGACTACGAGGGCCTCGAGATCACCGTCCCGGAGCTGACGTGGGAGGGGCGGCCGTGGACCTACCGGCAGCGCATCCTCACGGCGCCGACCGACAGCGTGCTGGCCGAGGAGGACCTGTTCGGCCCGCGGTGGGCCATGGTCGAGGCGTTTGCCCGCGCCAACCCGGTGGACGAGGTCGTCGTCGATCCGGCGGACGCCTGGCTGGGGATCGCCGCCCCCGGGGCGCAGTTCGACACGGTCCTGCAGGCCTTGCGCGACCTGGGTGTCGACGAGGCCGGGCTGCACCGCGCGGGGGTCCGCCTGATGCGCATCGGCATGCCCTTCCCGCTCAGCGACGGTGTCCTGAGCGGGTTCGCCCGCGGCCTCGAGGAGCTTCTCGTCGTGGAGGAGAAGACCTCCTTCGTCGAGAGCCAGGTCCGCGACCTGCTGTACGACACCCCCGGCGCGCCCCGGGTGCTCGGCAAGCGCGGCCGCAGCGGCGAGCTGCTGGTGCCGCCGAGTGGAGCGCTCACGGCCGACCGCCTCGTGGCCGGCCTGCGCGTGCTGCTGCAGGACCGCGTGGCGCTGACTCCGCTGCCGGTGGTGGCGCGCAAGCCGCTCGTGCTGTCGCTGACGCCGGTGTCGCGGACGCCGTACTTCTGTAGCGGCTGCCCGCACAACCGCTCCACCGTCCTGCCCGAGGGCTCGCTCGGCGGCGGGGGCATCGGCTGCCACACCATGGTGACCCTGGCGCCCCGTGAGTCGGCGCAGGTCACCGGGCTCACGCAGATGGGCGGCGAGGGCGCCCAGTGGGTCGGCCAGGCACCGTTCACCGACGTCGAGCACGTCTTCCAGAACGTCGGCGACGGGACCTTCTTCCACTCCGGCCAGCTGGCCCTGCAGTTCGCCGTCGCCGCCGGCGTCAACATCACCTACAAGATCCTCTACAACCAGGCCGTCGCCATGACGGGGGCACAGGACGCCGAGGGCGCGCTGGCGGTCCCCGAGCTCACCCGCAAGCTGCACGCCGAGGGCGTTGCCAAGATCATCGTCTGCGCCGAGGAACCGGACCGCTACGGCAAGGCAGCGCAGTTCGCGCCCGGCACGGTGGTGTGGCACCGCGACCGCCTCGACGAGGCGCAGGTGCTGCTGCGGGACACCCCGGGCGTCACGGTCATGATCTTCGACCAGCAGTGCGCCGCCGAGGGGCGCCGACTGCGCAAGCGTGGACTGCAGCCCGTGAAGGCGACCCGGGTCGTCATCAACGAGGCGGTCTGCGAGGGCTGCGGTGACTGCGGGGTGAAGAGCAACTGCCTCTCGGTCCAGCCCGTCGACACCGAGCTCGGGCGCAAGACCCGCATCGACCAGTCCTCCTGCAACACCGACTACACCTGCCTGCAGGGCGACTGCCCGTCGTTCCTCACGGTGCAGGCGCCGACCGGCAAGGCCAGGCCCGGGCGCGACCGCCCGGAGCCGCCCTCGGTCCCCGACCCCGTCCTGCCGGTGCCGAGCCCGACCTACGACCTCTATCTGGCCGGCATCGGGGGAACGGGCATCGTGACGGTGAACGCCATCCTCGCCACGGCGGGGCTGCACGCCGGCTTCCGCCCCGCCGGGCTGGACCAGACCGGGCTGTCGCAGAAGGCGGGCCCGGTGACCTCGCACCTGCGGCTCTCGCTGTCCAGCGACGCCGAGCCGGCCAACCGGCTGTCCGCCGGTGGTGCGGACGCCGTCCTCGCCTTCGACCTCATGGTCGCGAGCGACCCGAAGAACCTCGTGGTCGCGAATGCCGCCCGCACGGTCGTCATCGCCTCGACCAGCCGGACGCCTACCGGGCCGATGGTCTACGACGCCCAGATCCCCTACCCGGACGAGGGCCCGATGCTGGCCCGGCTCGCCGAGACGTCCACCGGGATCACCACGCTCGACGCCCTGGCGGCGTCGGAGGCGCTGTTCGGGTCCACCGACGTCGCGAACCTGCTGGTCGTCGGCGCGGCCTACCAGGCCGGTGCGCTCCCGATGTCGGCCGAGCACGTCGAGAAGGCGATCGAGCAGAACGGCGTCGCCGTCGCCCTCAACCTGGCCGCCTTCCGCTGGGGGCGCGTCAGCGTGGCGGACCCCGCCGCCTTCACGGCGGCGACCACCCCGGCGGTGCGGATCCGCTCCGCCCCGGACGGCAGCGCGTTCCTGGTCGGCTCACCCCTCGACGGCGAGACCCGGCGCCTGGCCTCGATCCGGGCGGCCGGCATGCGCGACCACTCGGGCGACCGGGCGGCGCGCCGCTACGTCGCCCTGGTCGAGCGCGCCTGGCTCGCGGAGCGCCGCGTGGGCGAGCAGACGTCCTTCAGCGAGGCCGTCGCCCGCGGCGCGCACCGCTTCGGCGCGTACAAGGACGAGTACGAGGTGGCCCGCCTGCTCACCGACCGGGACCTCGAGCAGGACGTCATGGCGCAGGTCCCCGGGGCGACGGGGGTCACCTACAACCTGCACCCGCCGGCACTGCGGTCGGCCGGGATGAAGGACAAGCTCAAGCTCGGCCCGCAGTTCCGTCCGGTGATGGTGGCCCTGGCCAAGGGCAAGCGCCTGCGGGGGACGCCCCTCGACCCGTTCGGGATGGCCAAGGTGCGCCGCGTGGAGCGCGCGCTGGCAGCGGAGTACGGCGGCGTCGTGGACCGGCTGGCCGCCGTGCTGGACGCGTCGTCGTACGCGCAGGCGGTCGCCGTCGCGGACGCTGCGGAGATCGTCCGCGGATACGAGGACATCAAGCTGGCGAGCGTCGACCGCTACCGGACCCGGCGCGAGGAGCTGGGCCTGCCCCTCGGCCACGAGGTGACCGGCCTGCTCGGCTGAGCCGTCCGTCCACGAGCCGCGCCGCCCCTGCCTCACCCGCAGGGGCGGCGCTCTCGTCTCCGCTGCGGGGCTGCCCTGCGAGGACGGGACAGTCCGACGGATCCCGTCCAACTCGTCCCGCTGCTCAGCAGGAGCTCGCGGCCCGGCGTCGAACTGGTGGGGGACCGGACCGCTGCTGAGATGAGCCCCCATGCGCACCACCTCCCTGCGCGCCCGTCGCGCCGCCGCTCACCTCGCCCTGGTGGTCGTCGCGGCGACGATGCTGCCCCTGGCCCGCTCGGGTCA
>JAOPVV010000034.1 GCA_025966005.1 Frankiales bacterium | reverse complement strand
CCGCACCGCCGCCGAGCTGCTCGTCGCCGTCTCGGAGGCCGAGGTCGACGGGCTCTCCGGCACGGTCGTGTCGACCAGTCGCCTCGGGCTGCCGGAGCTCCCCTCCGCCCGCGGCGGCAGCGCCGTGTCGCTGCCGGGGCTGCTGTCGGGCTCGACGACAGCACGGGTCTGGAAGGCCGGTGAGGAGCGGTCCCGCGTCGCCGTCGACGGCTCGTTCGCCGAGTACGACGTGGTGCGCGACGGCCGGGACGTCTGGACCTTCGACAGCGCGTCGTCCGACGTCACCCACCTGGTGCTGCCGCAGGGCCAGGACCGTCCCGCGACGGAGGCGCCGGCGGGTGGCGCGACGCCGGAGGAGATCGCAGAGTCGCTGCTGGCCCACGTCGGCGAGACCACGGACGTGTCGGTCGGCCGCGCGGCGATGGTCGCCGAGCGAGCGGCCTACGAGCTGGTCCTGGACCCGCAGGACCCCGGCACGCTGGTCGGGACCGTCCGGATCGCGGTCGACGGCGAGACGTCGGTCCCCCTGAGGGTCCAGGTCTTCGGCGAGGACCAGAGCGAGCCGGCTCTCGAGATCGGCTTCACCTCGGTCACCTTCGAGGAGCCGGACGCCTCGGTGTTCGACTTCGTGACCCCGCCCGGCGCCACCGTCACGCAGCGGTCGCTGGAGGGACTGGAGCGCCCCGCGCCCGGTGCCCGCACGGCGCCCAGGTCCGGCGCAGCCCCCCAGCTGCTCGGGAAGGGCTGGACGTCCGTCGTCGAGCTCGCCGGCGTCGAGGTTCCCGAGGACGCCGCCGGGCTCCTGGACCAGCTCTCCACGCCGGTCGCCGGCGGTCGTGTGGTGACGAGCTCGCTGGTGTCGCTGCTGCTGCTCGACGACGGCCGCGTGCTGGCCGGCGCGGTGCCCGCCGACCGGCTGGTCGAGCTGGCCGGCCGGTGACGGCGCCCGTCCTGCAGGTCGAGGCGCCCCGGTCCGCACCCGACGTCGACGCCGCCGTCCGCACCACCGGGCTCACCAAGCGGTTCCGCGGCGGTCAGGTGGCCGTCGACGCGCTCGACCTGGTCGTGCCGCGCGGCAGCGTCACCGGCTTCCTCGGGCCGAACGGCTCGGGCAAGACCACCACGATCCGGATGCTGCTGGGGCTGGTCGTCCCGACCAGCGGGCAGGTCGAGCTGCTCGGCGAGCCGGTGCCGCGGGCCAGCGCCTCGGTCCTGCCTCGCGTGGGCGCGCTGGTCGAGGGACCGGCCTTCCACCCGTACCTGTCGGGCCGGGCGAACCTCGTCCGGCTCGACGCCGCCGACCGCACCGTCGACCGCCGCACGAGCAGCGCGCGCATCGACACCGCGCTCGACCGCGTGGGCCTGCAGGCGGCGGCGGGCAAGCGCTTCCGGACGTACTCGCTCGGCATGAAGCAGCGGCTCGGCCTGGCCGCCGCGCTGCTGCGCCCCCGCGACCTGTTCATCCTCGACGAGCCGACCAACGGGCTCGACCCGCAGGGCACCCGGGAGGTCCGCACGCTCGTGCGCGAGCTGGCCGCCGACGGCTGCACGGTGCTGGTGTCGTCGCACCTGCTCGGCGAGATCGAGCAGGTCTGCGACCGGGTCGTCGTCATGCGCGCCGGGCGGGCCGTCACCTCCGGCACGCTCGAGGAGCTCGCGCTGCTCGCCCGTCCGTCGGTCGTGGTCGAGACCCCCGCTCTGGACGCGGCTCTCAGCGTCCTGCGCCGGCTCGGCGCCACCGCGGCGACCGCCGACGCCGACGGCCTGCGGGTCCGCGCCGACCTGCCCGACGTCGCCGTCGAGGACGTCACCCGCGCGCTCGTGCACGCCGACGTCCCCGTCCGCGGGATCGGTCGCAGCGGCCGCTCGCTCGAGGAGCTGTTCGTCGAGCTGACGGGGGAGGGCTTCGATGTCGTCGGCTGACACGGTCCTGCTCGACCGCCCCGGGGTCTCGCTGTCCGCCCGGCTGCTGCGGTCCGAGCTGCGGCTGGTCTTCGGGCGGCGCCGCAACCAGGTGCTGCTGGTCGTCCTGGCGCTCGTGCCCGTGCTGGTGGGCGTCGCGATCCGCGTGTCGTCGGCCGAGGTCGAACCGGGGGAGGGCCCGCCCTTCATCGACCGGGTCAGCGGCAACGGGCTGTTCCTGGCCTTCACCGCGCTGGCGGCGGTCGTGCCGTTCCTGCTGCCGCTGGCGGTCGGGGTCGTCGCCGGTGACGCCGTCGCGGGGGAGGCCCAGGCCGGCACCCTGCGCTACCTGCTGACGGTCCCGGTCTCCCGGACGCGCGTGCTCGTCGTGAAGTACGGCGCGCTCGTCGTGTTCGGCGCGGCCGCGTCCTTCCTCGTCGCCGCGGTCGGGCTCGGTCTCGGGGCCGCCCTGTTCCCGACCGGCGACGTCACCCTGCTGTCGGGCACGACCGTCTCGGAGACCTCGGCGATCGGTCGGGCACTGCTGGTGGCGGCCTACGTGTCGGTGTCGCTGGCCGGGCTCTCGGCGATCGGGCTGGCGGTCTCGGCGTTCACCGAGGTGCCCGTGGCCGCCATGGCGACCACCGTCGTGCTGGCGATCACGAGCCAGATCCTCGACGCGGTCCCGCAGCTCGACTGGCTGCACCCGTACCTGTTCAGCCACCACTGGCTGGCGTTCGGCGACCTCGTCCGCGACCCGGTGCCGACCGGCACGCTGGTCGACGGGCTGCAGCTGCAGGCCGCGTGGATCGCCGTCGCGCTGGCGGTGGCGTGGAGCCGCTTCACCACCAAGGACGTCACCAGCTGAGCTGTTCGCCAGCTGGTTGTCTGTGCAAGAGTCTTGGGCATGGCTGACGAGACCCGCATCGACTTCTGGTTCGACCCCCTGTGCCCCTGGGCCTGGATCACCTCCCGCTGGGTGCTGGAGGTGGAGCAGGTCCGGCCGGTGCAGACGACGTGGAACGTCATGAGCCTGGCCGTCCTCAACGACGGCCGGGACATGCCGGAGGAGTACGTCGAGATGATGAAGCACGCCTGGGGGCCGGTGCGCGTCTGCATCGCCGCCGAGCAGGCCGGCCACGACCTGCTGCCGCTGTACACCGCGTACGGCCAGCTGATCCACCACGAGAAGGTCGAGGTCACCGACCCCGCGCTGCACCAGCGTGCGCTCAAGCAGGCCGGCCTGCCGGTCGGCCTGGCGTCCGCGGCGGGCAACACCTCGCTCGACGCCGCGCTGAAGCAGTCGCACCACCGCGGGATGGACCCGGTCGGCATGGACGTCGGCACCCCCGTCATCCACGTGGACGGGGTGGCCTTCTTCGGCCCCGTCATGTCGCGCATCCCGCGCGGCGAGCAGGCCGGCGAGATCTGGGACGGCGCCCGGCTGCTCGCCGGGTTCCCGCACTTCTACGAGCTCAAGCGCACCCGCACGGTGGGCCCCGAGTTCGACTAGCAGGACCGCACCGCGAGGGTCCGCTGCCGTCCGGCAGCGGGCCCTCGGTCGTCCGGACGACCCCTCGGGTACGGACGTAGGGTCGGGCGCAGACAGCGCCGTCGATCCCGGAGGTGGACCATGCAGGCCAAGGACGCGTTCTTCATCGGTGGGGCGTGGGTGCCCGCGACGGGCCGCGCGCCGATCCCCGTCATCGACCCCTCGACCGAGGACCAGGTCTCCTCCGTCCCCGCCGGTGCGCCCGAGGACGTCGACGCCGCCGTCGCCGCCGCCCGCGCCGCGTTCGAGCCGTGGGCCGCGACGA
>JAOPVV010000025.1 GCA_025966005.1 Frankiales bacterium | reverse complement strand
CCACCGCAGCGGGTCGCAGCCGGGCCCGGGTGAGGGCCGCGACCGGTCCGGTGGAGCGGGCCGGCGTCGGGTCGCCGAACGGCTGGCGTCCGCTCCAGGTCCCCCGGGCGGCGACCGGTCGCAGGTCGACCCGCCAGGACTCGGTGGCGAGCGCGCACCAGTCGGCGGCGACCCGGGAGCCCTCGAACGCCGCTGCCGCCCCGTCCGAGGCCCACGTGGTGAGCAGTCCCCACCGCAGCGGGTCGGCGTCGCGGACGGTGAACGTCCGCCCGTCACCGGTGCCGAGCAGCTTGGCGAACCGGACGCCCGGGAGCCGGCGCACCCGGCCGCGGTCGACCCCCATCCGCAGCAGCGCCCGGGGGACGGCGGACGGCTCGACGCGCCACAGGTGCAGCGTGACCAGGGCGGGGACGGGCGTGCTCATCCGGCCACCTGGGCGGGCCGGCCGCCGGTCAGGCGAAGCAGCTCGTCGTAGGTGGTCGCGAAGACCGCGTGCGGGTGGCCGGCGGCGGCCCAGAGCACGTCGTGGGCCGCCAGCGACGTGTCGACCAGGGTCCGCAGCGGTGCCGGGTGGCCGAGCGGCGCGACCCCGCCGATGACCTGACCCGTCGCGCTCCGGACGGTCGCGGGGTCGGCCCGGCGCACCCGCGCGACCGGCAGCAGCGCCTCGAGGGCGGTCGTGTCGACCCGGTGGGCACCGCTCGCCAGCACCAGCAGCGGCTCCCCGTCGGCGGTGAAGACCAGCGAGTTGGCGATGGCGCCGAGCTCGCAGCCGAGCAGCGCGGCCGCCTCCGCGGCGGTGCGGGCGGGCTCGTCGAGCACGCGCACCTCACCGCGACCGCCGGCGGCGCTCAGGGCCTCGCGGAAGGCCACGACGGACGGGTGCACGGCGAGGAGCGTGCCACGTGGCGGGAGGAGGGGTGCGGTCAGGAGGTCGGCGCGACAGAGCCGTCGTCACCCGGCTGGCCAGGCGCCTCGTCCACCTGGTTGTCGGGGTTGCTGTCACCCGACTGGCTGTCGCCGCAGCCGGTGAGCAGGAGTCCGAGGGCCAGCAGCAGGGCGGAGAGGGAGCGCTTCATGGTCGGCCCCTTCCCCGGGAAGGGCCCGCTGCACCTGGGCGTTGCAGCGTTCGTGGAGACTGCCCCGATGGACAAGACCCAGCTGCAGCGCACGGCCGAGCAGGCGGGTCGTGACCTCGAGAGCGCGTCCGCGCAGGACGTGCTGCGCTGGGCGGTCGACGTCTTCGGCGACCGGTTCGTCATCGCGTCGTCGATGGGCGACGGGCTGCTGGCCTGCCTCGTGTCCTCGGTCGCGACCGGCGTCGACGTGCTGTTCCTCGACACCGGCTACCACTTCGCCGAGACGATCGGCACCCGCGACGCCGTCGCGCAGGTCTACGACGTGAACGTCCGCACGATGCTGCCGCTGCTGACCGTCGCCGAGCAGGACGCCGCCCACGGCGAGCGCCTCTACGAGCGCGACCCCAACGGCTGCTGCGCGCTGCGCAAGGTCGAGCCGCTGGCCCGCGGCCTCGAGCCGTACGACGCCTGGGCGTCCGGCATCCGCCGCGACGAGGCGACGACCCGCCGCGACATCGGCGTCGTCGAGTGGGACGCCAAGCGCGAGATGGTCAAGGTCAACCCGATCGCGGCCTGGACGCAGGCCGACGTCGACGCCTACGTCGAGGCCAACGGCGTCCTGGTCAACCCGCTGGCCTTCGACGGCTACCCGTCGATCGGCTGCGCGCCGTGCACCCGCCGGGTCGCGCCGGGCGAGGACCCCCGCAGCGGTCGCTGGGCCGGCTCGGCCAAGACCGAGTGCGGCCTGCACGTCTAGTCGGCGCTGACGCACGCCCAGTGGGCCGGGCCCGGTCCGGCGCTCAGCCGCCTGACCGGTCGAGCCCGGTCAGGCCCTTGTAGCGGACGCTGAACGCGCGCAGGCACGACTCGCAGCGCCAGTCGGCGTGCCCCTTGTCGGGGTCGTCGCCGAACGGCCGGATCGTGTCCTCGCCGCAGTACGGGCAGTACATCGGCGCCGCGCGCTCGGTCACTACTTGAGCAGCGACTCGTCGGCGCGACGGGCCCAGTGGGCGAAGCGCTCGCCGTCGGCGCGGTCGTCGAGGTAGCTGCGCAGCAGCCGCTCGAGGTAGTCGACCGTGCCGTCGGCGGTCACCTTGAGGCCGCGCGACTTGCGGCCGAAGCCGGCGTCCTCGCCGAGGCTGCCGCCCAGGTGCACCTGGAAGCCCTCCTCGCCGTCGACGATCGAGCCCTTCAGGCCGATGTCGCCGGTCTGGAAGCGGGCGCACGAGTTGGGGCAGCCGTTGATGTTGATCGTCAGCGGCTCGTCGAAGTCCGGCAGCCGCTTCTCGAGCTCGGCGTAGACGTCGACCGACCGGGCCTTGGTCTCGACGATGGCGAGCTTGCAGAACTCCAGGCCGGTGCACGCCAGCACGCCGCGGCGGAACCGCGACGGGTTGACCTTGAGGTCCTCGGCCTCGAGGCAGCCGACCAGCGGCTCGACGCTCTCGTCCGGGACGCCGAGCAGCACCAGGCCCTGCTGCGCCGTCGTCGACACCTCGCCGCTGCCGTACAGCTGCGCGAGCTCGGCGACGCGCACCAGCTGCGAGCCGCTGGTGCGGCCTGCGCGGGGGACGAAGCCGACGTAGTTGCGCCCGTCGCGCTGCGGGTGGACGCCGACGTGGTCGCGCTCGGGGGTCGGGGGTGCGGCCGGCGGGGGGCCGTCGGGCAGCGGGCTCTGCAGGTACTCGTCCTGGAGCACCTGGCGGAACTTCTCGACACCCCAGTCGGCGAGCAGGAACTTCAGGCGCGCGTGCATGCGCGAGCGGCGGTAGCCGTAGTCGCGGAAGACCGACGTGACGCCCGCCCAGACCTCGGCGACCCGCTCGGGCTCGACGAAGACGCCGAGCCGCAGCGCGAGCTTCGGGTTGGTCGACAGGCCGCCGCCGACCCACAGGTCGTAGCCCACCCGGCCGTCCGGCAGCCGCACGCCGACGAAGGCGACGTCGTTGATCTCGTGGTTGGTGCAGTGCACCGAGCAGCCGCTGATGGAGGTCTTGAACTTGCGCGGCAGGTTGGAGAACGCCGGGTCGCCGATGTACCGGTCGCGGACCTCCTGCAGGACGCCGGACGCGTCGAGCACCTCGTGGCCGTCGACGCCGGCGAGCGGGCAGCCGACGATGACGCGCGAGCAGTCACCGCAGGCCTCGGTGGTGTCGAGCCCGACCGCGTCGAGCCGCTCCCAGATGGCCGGCACGTCCTCGACCCGGATCCAGTGCAGCTGGACGTTCTGCCGATCGGTGATGTCGGCCACGTCGCGGCCGTACTCCTTGGCGAGCTCGCCGATGACCCGGAGCTGCTCGTTGGTCAGCCGTCCGCTGTCGATGCGGATGCGCAGCATGAAGTACGGCGCCTCGAGCTCCTCGGGCTCCAGCACGGCGGTCTTGCCGCCGGGGATGCCCTGGGCGCGCTGGGTGTACAGCCCGTACCAGCGGAACCGGCCCCGCAGGTCGCCGCCGTCGATCGAGTCGAAGCCGCCCTTGGAGTAGGTGTCCAGGATGCGCTGCTTGACGGTGAGGGGGTTGCTGTCCTTCTTGGACTGCTCGTTGGCGTTCAGGGGCTCTCGGTAGCCGAGTGCCCACTGACCCTGGCCGCGGACGGCGGGCATGAGGAGCTCCTGACGGTTCTGGGGGAGGACGTACCGGGCGGGATGTCAGAGAGCGGGACAGACCGCGCTGGCCGTGCGCTTCAGGTCCACGTGACGACGGGACGTGAGGACGGCAGGCACGTGTCCAGGGTCGCACAGGCACCGGGCGGTTGCTGTGCGACGCTTGTCTCATGCCCAGCCTCCTGCTCGTCGCGCGTCTGCACGTCGACCTGCAGCGCGTCTCGAGCGCGGTCTGTCCGGCCTGAGCCGCCCTCTGCCCGGAGCACTCCCCGGGCCTGCTCCGACCCTGACCGCCCACCTGGAGGACCTTCCCGCATGACCGCCCTCGACCAGCGGCCCGAGCCGCGACCCGCACCCGTGACGGGGGGCGCGACGCTCTGGCTGACAGGGCTCCCGAGCGCCGGCAAGACCACCCTCGCGACGGCTCTGGCGGCCCGGCTGCGCGCCGACGGCGTGGAGCGGGTCGAGGTGCTCGACGGCGACGAGGTGCGCGAGTTCCTCTCCAAGGGGCTCGGGTTCACCCGCGAGGACCGCGACACCAACGTCCTGCGCATCGGCTGGGTGGCCGCCAGCCTGGCCCGGCACGGCGTGCTGGTGCTGGCCAGCGTCATCAGCCCGTTCGCCGAGACCCGGGCCGCGGTCCGCGAGCTGCACGGCACCAAGGGCGCCGGCTTCCTCGAGGTGCACGTCGCGACCCCGGTCGAGGTGTGCAGCGAGCGCGACGTCAAGGGCCTGTACGCCAAGCAGGCCTCCGGCGAGATCAGCGGCCTGACGGGCGTCGACGCCCCCTACGAGGCGCCGACCGCACCCGACCTGCGGGTGCCGACCCAGGAGCAGACGCTCGAGCAGTCGGTCGACCAGCTCCACTCCCTGCTGACGGCGCGAGGCCTGTTGTGACCCTGACGACCGGGCTCTCGCAGCTCGACGTGCTCGAGGCCGAGAGCATCCACGTGATGCGCGAGGTCGCCGCCGAGTTCGAGCGCCCCGGACTGCTGTTCTCCGGCGGCAAGGACTCGATCGTCATGCTGCACCTGGCGCAGAAGGCGTTCTGGCCGGCCAGGATCCCGTTCCCGCTGGTCCACGTCGACACCGGGCACAACTTCGACGAGGTGCTCGCCTTCCGCGACCGCCGGGCGTCGGAGCTGTCGGCCCGGCTCGTCGTGGCCAAGGTGCAGGACGACATCGACGCCGGACGCGTGCGCGAGGTGCCGGGCGGCCTGCGCAACCCGCTGCAGACCACCACGCTGCTGCGCGCCATCGAGGAGGGCCGCTACGACGCGGTGTTCGGCGGCGCCCGCCGCGACGAGGAGAAGGCCCGCGCCAAGGAGCGCTTCTTCTCCTTCCGCGACGCCTTCGGCCAGTGGGACCCCAAGAACCAGCGCCCCGAGCTGTGGAACCTCTACAACGGCAAGCACGCCCCTGGCGAGCACATCCGGGTCTTCCCGCTGTCGAACTGGACCGAGCTCGACGTGTGGCGCTACATCGCCCGCGAGCACATCGAGGTCCCCGACATCTACTACGCGCACGAGCGCGAGGTGTTCGAGCGCGACGGCATGCTGCTCGGGGTCACCGAGCACTCGATGCCCCGCGACGGCGAGGTGGTGAGCACCCGGGTGGTGCGCTACCGCACCGTCGGCGACGCCTCGTGCACCGGTGCGGTCGCCTCGCCGGCCGCCACCCCGCAGGAGGTCGTCGAGGAGGTCGCCGCCACCCGCATCACCGAGCGCGGCGCGACCCGCGCCGACGACCGGGCCTCCGAGGCCGCCATGGAAGACCGGAAGAAGGAGGGGTACTTCTAGTGAGCGACCTCCTGCGCTTCGCCACCGCCGGCTCCGTCGACGACGGCAAGTCGACGCTGATCGGCCGGCTGCTCTACGACAGCAAATCGGTCTTCCAGGACCAGCTCGAGTCCGTCGAGCGCACCAGCGCCGACCGCGGCGACGACTACACGAACCTGGCGCTGCTCACCGACGGCCTGCGGGCCGAGCGCGAGCAGGGCATCACGATCGACGTCGCCTACCGCTACTTCTCCACGCCGGTGCGGTCGTTCATCGTCGCCGACACCCCGGGGCACGTGCAGTACACGCGGAACATGGTCACCGGGGCGTCCACCGCCGACCTCGCGCTGGTGCTGGTCGACGCCCGCAAGGGCGTGCTGGAGCAGACCCGCCGGCACGCCGCGCTGTCGGCGCTGCTGCGCGTCCCGCACCTGGTCCTGGCGGTCAACAAGATGGACCTCGTCGGCTACGACGACGAGGTCTTCGACGACGTCGTCACCCAGTTCGCCGCTGTGGCGGAGGAGCTGCGCAGCCGGTTCGGCGCGCACCCGGAGGTCACCGCCATCCCGATGGCGGCGCTGCCCGGCGACAACGTCGTGCACCGCAGCGAGAGGATGAGCTGGTACCAGGGGCCCGCGCTGCTCGAGCACCTCGAGCAGGTCAGCGTCGAGCGCGACCACGGCGAGCAGCGTCCGGCGCGCTTCCCCGTCCAGTACGTCATCCGGCCGATGTCGACCGAGCGGCCCGACTACCGCGGCTACGCCGGGACGGTGGCCAGCGGCACCCTGCGCGTCGGCGACGAGGTCGTCGCCCTGCCCTCCGGACGCCGGACGACCGTCGCCGGCCTCGACACCTTCGACGGACCGCTCGAGGCGGCCGTCGCGCGCCAGGCCGTCACGGTGCGCCTGGCCGAGGAGCTCGACGTCAGCCGCGGCGACATGCTCGTCGCCGCCGATGCCCCGCCCGCTGCGGTGTCGCAGCTGCAGGCCACCGTGTGCTGGATGGCCGACGCCCCGCTGCGGGCCGGCTCGAAGGTGCTGCTCAAGCACACGACCCGCACGGTCAAGGCGATGGTCACCGGCCTGGCCGAGCGGCTCGACGTCGCGACGCTGGGCTCCGAGCCGGTCGACGAGCTGCGGCTCAACGACATCGGCCGGGTGTCGCTGCGCACCGCGTCGCCGCTCGCGGTCGACGCCTACGCCGACGACCGCACGACCGGTGCCTTCATCCTGCTCGACGAGGCGACGGGCACCACGCTCGGCGCGGGCATGGTCGACGCATCCTGAACCCCTTCCCGCTGCACCTCGACCTCACGGGCCGTCGCGTCCTGGTGGTCGGCGGGGGAGTGGTCGCTGCCCGGCGCGCACGGGCAGCACTGGACGCCGGAGCGGTGGTCGACGTCGTGAGTCCGGCCGTCGTCGAGGGCTTCCCGTCGGTCAACCTCGCGGTGCGCGAGTTCCTCCCGTCGGACGTCGACGGTGCCTGGCTCGTGCTGGCCTGCACCGGGGTCGTCGACGACGCCGTCGCGGCGGCCTGCCAGGCGCGGCAGACCTGGTGCGTGCGGGCCGACGACGCCGCCCTGTCGCCGGCCTGGGTGCCGGCCGTCGCGCGCGTCGACGACGTCGTCGTGTCGGTCACGGCCGGGCGCGACCCGCGCCGGGCCGTCGGGCTGCGCGACGCGCTCGCCCTGTCGCTCGAGACCGGCGAGCTGCCGCTGCGTCGCTCTCGCCCCGGCGCCGGCTCGGTGGCGCTGGTCGGCGGTGGCCCGGGGGACCCGGACCTGCTGACCGTGCGCGGGCGGCGGCTGCTCGCCGGGGCCGACGTGGTCGTGCGCGACCGGCTGGCGCCCGTGCTCGACCTGCCCGAGGGCGTCGAGGTCGTGGACGTCGGCAAGACTCCGGGCGGTCCGTCATGGCGACAGGAGGACGTCGACGCGCTGCTGGTGCGCGAGGCGCTGGCGGGCAAGCGGGTCGTGCGGCTCAAGGGCGGTGACGTGCACGTCTTCGCGCGCGGCATCGAGGAGGTCGGCGCCTGCGTCGACGCCGGCGTCCCGGTCGAGGTCGTGCCGGGGATCTCCAGCGCCCTGGCCGGGCCGACGTACGCCGGCGTCCCGATCACCGCGCGAGGGGTCACCCAGTCGTTCTCGGTCGTCTCCGCGCACCTGCCGCCCGGCGATCCGGGATCGACGGTCGACTGGGACGCACTGGCGCGGCTCGGCGGCACCCTCGTGCTGCTCATGGCCGTCGGCCGGCTGCCCGCCGTCTGCGCCGCGCTGGTCGCGGGCGGGCGAGGCTCCGAGACCCCCGTCGCGGTCGTCCAGGACGCGACGCTGCCGACCCAGACCACCGTGGTCACGACGCTGGCCAGGGCGGCCCAGGACGCGGCGGGCGTGCGCGCCCCCGCCGTCGTCGTGATCGGCGAGGTCGTGGGCGTGCGGCGATGACGGTCCTGCTGGGGGTCGCCCACGGGTCGAAGGACCCGGAGTCGCAGGAGGTCGTGCGCGACCTGCTCGCCCGCACCGCCGCCCTGCGTCCCGGGCTGCGGACGGTGGACGCGTACGTCGACAACGCCTCGCCCTCGATCCGTGCTCGGCTGCTCGAGCTGGCTCGCGAGGGCGTCGACGACGTCGTCGTCCTGCCCCTGCTGCTGACCCCCGCGTCGCACAGCAAGACCGACGTGGCGGCCTCCGTGCAGGCCGGCCGGATGGACCACCCCCGCATGCGGCTGCGGTACGGCCGTCCGCTGGGTCCCCACCCGGTCCTGGTCGACGTGCTGGCCCGCCGGCTCACCGAGGCCGGGGTCCGCGCCGACGACCCCGTCGTGCTGGTGGCCGGGGGAGCGCTCGACCCCGACGCGAACGCCGCCGTCGCCTCGACCGCCCGGCTGCTGTTCGAGGGCCGGAGCTGGCCCTCGGTCGACCTCGCCTTCGCCTCGACGGCCAGGCCGTCGGTGACCTCGGCGCTCGAGCGGCTGCGCGCCCAGGGCGCCACCCGGGTGTCGATCGCCCGCTACTTCCTCGGCCCGGGCTTCCTGCCGCGGCTGGTCGAGAAGCAGGCGCGGGCGGTCGAGGGCCTCGAGGTCGTCGTCTCGGCCTCGCTCGGCGCCTCCGACGGCCTGGCGGGCCTGCTCGCCGGCCGCTTCGACGAGGTGCTGCTCGGCGACATCCGGATGAACTGCGACGCCTGCCTCTACCGGACCCCGCTCCCGGGCCGCGAGGCGTCGGTCGGCGCACCGCAGGTGCCGCACACCCACCCGGACGACGAGTAGCACTCCGGCTGCCCGCAGGAGCGCCCACGGGCCTCTCCGGGGCAGGAGTCGGGCCCGCAGCGTCGAAGCACAGCGACGACGTCCGTGCGACCACGGTGGGCCGCTCCTGCGGTGGTCCACACTGCCGGACGAGCCCGCGAGCACCACGAGTCCAGGAGCACGCATGACCACCTACCTCGTCACCGGCGGTACCGGTTTCCTCGGACGGCACCTGCTCGAGCGCCTGCTGCGCCGCCCGGACGCCGTCGTGCACGTCCTGGTCCGCGAGGGCTCCGCCGGCCGCCTCGGTGCGCTGGCCGCGGGCCTGCCCGGCGGCGACCGGGTGCGGCCGCTCGTCGGCGACCTCAGCCAGGACGGGCTCGGGCTCACCGCCGCCCGTCGCAAGGCGCTCGGGCGGGTCGACCACGTCGTGCACCTCGCGGCGCTCTACGACATGACGGCCGACGACGAGAGCAACCGACAGACCAACGTCGAGGGCACCCGCCGCGTCGTCGAGCTGGCGAACGCGCTGGGCGCCGGCTGCCTGCACCACGTGAGCTCGGTGGCGGTCGCCGGCGAGTTCGCCGGGCGCTTCACCGAGGACATGTTCGCCGAGGGCCAGCACCTGCCCTCGCCGTACCACTCCACCAAGTACGAGGCCGAGCGGATCGTCCGCGACGAGGCGACCGTCCCGTGGCGGGTCTACCGGCCGGCGGTCGTCGTCGGCGACTCGGCCACCGGCGACATCGACAAGATCGACGGCCCGTACTACCTGATGAAGGCGCTGGCCGGCATCGGCGACATCCCCGGTGCGAGCCTGCTGCCCCTGGTCGGGCCCGACCTCGGCGCGACCAACCTGGTGCCGGTCGACTACGTCGTCGACGCCATGGACGCGCTGGTGCACGCCGACGGGCTCGACGGCCGCGCCTTCCACCTGGTGCACCCGCGACCGCAGCGGCTGCTCGACGTCTACAACGCGCTGGCCGACGCCGCCGGCGCGCCGAAGGTCGTGCTGGGGCTGCCGTCGGTGCTGTTCGCGCCCGCCGCGCTGGGCCTCGCGCTGGCGGGGCGGCTGCCCGGCGTGATGGCGGCGCGCGACCTGTTCCTCACCCGCCTCGGCATCCCGCCGGAGGTGGTTCCGCACCTGACCTTCGCCCCGACGTTCTCCGCCGACAAGACCCGCCGTGAGCTGGCCGCGCTCGCAGTGGCGGCGCCCCAGGAGTTCTCGACGTACGCGGCCGTGCTGTGGGAGCACTGGTCACAGCACCTCGACCCGCTCAAGGCCCGCCGTCGCACGCCGGGCGGGATGCTCTCCGGCCGGACCGTGGCCGTCACCGGCGCGTCGTCCGGCATCGGCCGGGAGGTCGCGCTCGCGGTCGCGCGCAAGGGCGGCATCCCGCTGCTGCTGGCCCGTCGCGTCGCCGAGCTCGAGGCGGTGCGCGACGAGATCGTGGCCGCCGGCGGGAAGGCGGACGTCTACTCGGTCGACCTGACCTCGCCCGAGTCGATCGAGGCCTGCGTCAAGCAGATGCTGGCCGACCACGAGGCCGTCGACATGCTCGTGAACAACGCCGGCCGGTCGATCCGCCGCTCGATCAAGCTGTCGTACGACCGCTTCCACGACTTCGAGCGCACGATGCAGCTCAACTACTACGGCCCCGTCCGGCTGGTGCTGGCGCTGCTGCCGCACATGACCGAGCGGCGCTTCGGCCACGTCGTGAACATCAGCTCGATCGGCGTGCAGACCGGCCCGCCGCGGTTCTCGGCGTACGTCGCCTCCAAGGCGGCCCTGGACGCCTTCAGCCGGGTGGTGTCCAGCGAGCTGGTCACCGACGGCGTGAGCTTCACGACGATCCACATGCCGCTGGTGCGCACGCCGATGATCGCGCCGACCAAGATCTACGACGCCTTCCCGACGCTGACGCCCCAGCAGGCCGCCGACATGGTCGTGCGGGCGCTGGAGCAGCAGCCCAAGCACATCGGCACCAAGCTCGGGACGGCCGGCGCCGTGGCGCACGCCCTGGCGCCCAAGCTGGTCGACGCCCTCCTGCACACGGCGTACCACGTCTTCCCGGACTCGATCGCCGCCGGGGGAAGCGACCGCAAGCCGACCGAGGCCGCGCCCGAGGCCCTGTCGCGGGGCGCGGCGGCGATGGTCCGGCTGCTGCCGGGCGTCCACTGGTAGCCGGCCCGGCGGCCCAGGGCGCGGAGCGCTGCAGCCTGGCGTACGAGGCTCCGGCCGTGGCTCAGCACCAGGTGGGCCTTCTCGCCGTAGGCGCGGTCCGCCCACCGGCAGACGCCGCGGTACTGCGGGCCACCGGTTCACCGCGGAGCGGGTGAAGCAGGCGGACGGCGAGAAGATCCCGCAGGACGAAGCCCGGCACCGTGTCGAAGCCGGCGAGGTTGCCGCAGATCGCGATCCAGGGTCAGTTGAGCGCGCGCGTGGTCGCGGGCAGGACGCCGCCCGCGACGATCGCAGCGGCGGCGTCCTGCAGGGCGGTCAGCGCGACGCGCTGGGTGAAGGGGCCGGTCGAGACGCGGGCAACCCCCAGCTCCTGCAGCTCCGAGGCCGGCAGCGACGCGCCGGGGACGCTGATCACGGTGAGCCTGCGCTCACCCAACCCGTCGACCAGGGCGGCGATCTCGTCGCGGGCGATCGCGCCGGGGACGAACACGACGGGCGCGCCGGCGTCCAGGAACGCCCTGCCGCGGCGGACCGCCTCCGCGACCAGCTCGCCGCGGTCGGCATCCTTCGCCGCCCTGACGAACACGTCGGTGCGGGCGTTCAGCACGAACTCGATGCCGGCGTCGCGACCGGCGGCCATGACCGCCTCGACCGCGGCGACGGCCTCGTCGAGGGGCTTGAGCTGGTCCTCGAGGTTGCCGCCGACGACGCCCTTCTCGATCGCGCGGCGGGCGGTGTCGCCCGCGTCGCCGTACCCGGCCTCGAGGTCCATGGTGACCGGCAGGTCGACGGCGGCGACGATGCGCCCGACCATGTCGAGGTGCAGCTCGAGCGGGATCCGCTCGCCGTCCGGGTAGCCGAACGTCGAGGCGATCGAGTGGCTGGCGGTCGCGAGCGCCCTGACGCCGTCGGCGGCGGCGACGACCTGGGCGGACACGACGTCCCAGACGTTGGGCAGGACGAGGATCTCGGGGGCGGTGTGCAGGGCGAGCAGGGACGAGGCGCGCGCGGCGAGGTCGGTCATGGGGGCATCCTGCCTGCATGACCGACGTCTACCTGGAGCAGGGACGCACCTGGACCTTCGCCTGCGCCGTCGACTGGCCCGGCTGGGTCCGCCGCGGCAAGGGCGACGACGCAGCGCTGGAGGCGCTGCTCGGTCACGCCCAGCGGTACGCCGCCGTGGTGCCGGGCTTCGAGCCCGGCGAGCTGCACGTCGTCGGGACCCTCCCGGGCACCGGGACCACCGACTTCGGGGCACCCGACGCGCGAGGGCCCTGGGACGACGAGCCGGGCGACGTCGAGCGCCAGGCCGACCTGCTCGGCCTGTGCTGGTCGGCGTTCGACCGGGCGGTCGCCGGGTCGGCGCCGGTGCTGCGCAAGGGCCCGCGCGGAGGAGGCCGCGACCGGGACGCGATCGTGGCGCACGTCCAGGAGGCCGAGCGCTCCTACGGCCGGGCGTACGGCGTGAAGGTGCCGCCGCGCACGCCCTGGCCCGAGCAGCGGACGGCGATCGACGCCGCGGTCCGGACCGGGAGGACCGGTGGCGCGTGGCCGGTGCGGTACGCCGTCCGCCGGACGGCCTGGCACGTCCTGGACCACGCCTGGGAGATCGAGGACAAGCAGCCCGCCGGGCAGGACGCATGATCCTGGCCCCGTACCTCGCCGTGGCCGACGCGCGGGCGGCGATCGCCTTCTACGAGCGGGCGTTCGGCGCCGTCCTGGCAGAGGAGCCCGTCGTGATGGAGGACGGCCGGATCGGCCACGCCGAGCTGGACCTCGGCGGGGCGCGGCTGATGCTGGCCGACGAGTTCCCCGAGCTCGGCCTGCTCGGGCCGGTGGCCCGCGGCGGGGTCAGCGCGACCCTGCACCTCACCGTCGAGGACGCCGACGCGGTCGTG
>JAOPVV010000450.1 GCA_025966005.1 Frankiales bacterium | reverse complement strand
TCCGGCGCCGCGCTGCTCGCCGGGACGGCCTGCCTGCGGTTCGGCGTCTTCGAGGCCGGGCAGGCGTCCGCGCGCGACCCGAAGTACACCGTCGTGCCCCAGCGAGAGCGGCTCGCGAACCGTCCGGACCCGCAGACCGTGCGCCACCAGGAGAAGAGGTAGCCGTGCTCTCGTTCCTCGACCGTGAGAGGTCTGTGGCCCGTCCGGGCTACAGCCGCTGGCTGGTGCCCCCCGCGGCGCTGGCCATCCACCTGTGCATCGGGCAGGTCTACGCCCTGAGCGTCTTCAAGACCCCGCTGGTCGAGAAGTTCGACACCAGCGAGACGGCGATCGCCGTCGTGTTCTCCATCGCCATCGTCATGCTCGGCCTGTCGGCCGCGTTCGGCGGCAAGTGGATGGAGCGCAACGGGCCGCGCAAGGCGATGTTCCTGTCGGCCGTCTGCTTCTGCTCGGGACTGCTGATCGGGTCGCTGGGCGTGCAGACCGAGCAGCTGTGGCTGCTCTACCTCGGCTACGGGTTCATCGGCGGCATCGGCCTGGGCATCGGCTACATCTCCCCGGTGTCGACCCTGATCAAGTGGTTCCCTGACCGGCCCGGCCTCGCGACCGGCATGGCCATCATGGGCTTCGGCGGCGGCGCCTTCATCGCCTCCGCGCTGTCGGCGCAGCTGCTGTCGCGCTACACCTCCCTGCCGTCGGACGCGGTGCCCACCGACGCCGTGGTCCCCGCCTTCGTCACCCTGGGTTTGGGCTACCTCGTCTTCATGATGTTCGGCGTGTTCACGGTGCGGGTGCCGCCGGAGGGCTGGCGCCCGCAGGGCTGGGAGCCCAGGGAGTCGCACGGGAACAAGATGATGACCACGGCCAACGTCTCGGCCGACAACGCGCTCAAGACCAAGCAGTTCTGGCTCCTGTGGGTCGTGCTGTTCTGCAACGTCACCGCCGGCATCGGCATCCTCGAGCAGGCCTCGCCGATGATCCGCGACTTCTTCCCCGACGACGTCACCGCGGCCACCGCCGCCGGCTTCGTCGGGCTGCTGTCGCTGTTCAACATGGGCGGGCGCTTCATCTGGAGCTCGACGTCGGACGTCATCGGCCGCAAGCCGACGTACATGCTCTACCTCGGCGTCGGCGGCGTGCTGTTCTCCTTCCTCGCCACCGCCGGCGACACCGCCGTGCCGGTCTTCGTGCTGCTCGCCTGCGTGATCATCTCGTTCTACGGCGGCGGGTTCGCGACCGTGCCGGCCTACCTCAAGGACCTGTTCGGGACCTTCCAGGTCGGGGCCGTCCACGGCCGCCTGCTCACCGCCTGGTCGGCCGCCGGCGTCGCCGGGCCGCTGATCGTCAACGTCATCACGGACAACCAGCGGGAGAACGGCGTCGAGGGCGCCGCCGCCTACCGGCCCTCGCTCCTGGTCATGGTGGGGCTGCTGGCGATCGGCTTCGTCGCGAACCTGCTGGTGCGGCCCGTCTCCGACCGCTTCCACGAGCGCACCGATGCCTACCCGGCCGCCGAGCGGACGCCCGCCGGCGCGGTCAGCTCGAGATCCGCGTCCGCCACCACCCCTGGAACGTCGACGACCACGGAGGCACAGCGATGACCGCGCAGACGCAGGACCTGAAGGGCCGCGAGCGTCCGATGAACGGTCTGGCGCTGCGCCTGGCCGTGGCCTGGGCGGTGGTCGGCGTGCCGCTGGCGTACGGCGTCTACGAGACCGCCAAGAAGGCGTCGGCGCTGTTCACCGGCTGACCTGATACCCCGGTCGTCCTGCGACCGCTGTGGGCAGGCCCACCTGATCGTCCGGAAGCGGACTCCCGCCGTCGGCCGTTGACCACGGGAGTCCGCCGACGGCGGCACCCGACGGCCCCGCCGAACCCTGCTCCAGGCCGTACCGGGACTCAGAGCTCGCGAGGAGCAGGGACGGGAGACCCAGGCAGTACGGGCGCGAGCCGGCAGGGATGCCGGCTCGACAGCGCCCTCGGGGTGAGGCCGCCACGCGCGGCCGGGCTCTCCGGCCCGAACCCGACAGGACCCCTTCCGCAGGCGGCATGGAGACCCCCATGCGCATCGCCCCCCGCGCGGCTGCCGCCCTGCTGTCGGCCGCCGTCCTCGTTCCCGTCGCCCCGGCCCTCGCCGGCCAGGCGGCGGCCACCACGACCGTCCCCACCGCCAACGTCATGGCGGTCGCCCCGACGACCGCCGACACCGTCGCCGGCAGGGCGGCGCTGGCCGCCTGGACCGCCCGAGACGCCCGCGCCAAGGCCACCATGGCCCACCTCTCGTCCCGCAAGGCGGCCCGGGCCGTCGCGGTCTACCGCGCCTCGGCGACCCAGGAGAACCGCGACGCGGCCGACTGGGCGCGCCGCGACGCTGCTGCCAAGGCGACGGTCGCGCAGCTCGCCCGCGTGCGGGCCGCGAAGGCCGCTCGCGCCTCCGCGGGCGACCGCGCCAGCCGCAGCGGTGCCCGCACCACGAGCACCGGCGTGTGGGACCGGCTGGCCCAGTGCGAGAGCGGTGGCAACTGGTCGATCAACACCGGCAACGGCTACTACGGCGGCCTGCAGTTCTCGGCCGGCTCGTGGCGCGCCGTCGGCGGCAGCGGCCTGCCGCACCAGGCCACCAAGGCCGAGCAGATCCGGCGCGGTGAGATTCTCAAGGCCCGTGCGGGCTGGGGCTCCTGGCCGGCCTGCAGCCGCGAGCTCGGCCTGCGGTAGGCCGTCTAGCGGACCTCGACCACCGCGTCCCGTCGGACCACGACCTCGCCGACGACGGGGTGGCCGGGGACCTCACCGACCACCAGCAGGCCGCCGCTGGTCTGCGCGTCGGCGAGCAGCAGCAGTTCGTCCTCGTCGACCGTCGAGGACAGGTGCGGGCGCACCCAGTCGAGGTTGCGCCGGGTGCCGCCGCTGACGTAGCCGGCAGCCAGCGCGTCCCGCGCGCCGTCCAGGTACGGCACGGCAGCGGCGTCGACGACGGCGGTGACGCCGCTCGCGCGCATCATCTTGAACAGGTGCCCGAGCAGCCCGAACCCGGTGACGTCGGTGGCGGCCCTCGCCCCCGCGGCGACGGCCGCCACCGACGCGTCGCGGTTGAGCGCGGCCATCTGCGCGACGGCGTGCGCGAACACCTCACCGGTGCTCTTGTGCCGGTTGTTCAGCACTCCCACGCCGAGCGGCTTGGTCAGCGTGATGGGCAGTCCGGCGACGGCGGAGTCGTTGCGCAGCAGGCGGTCCGGGTCGACCAGGCCGGTGACGGCCATGCCGTACTTGGGCTCCGGGTCGTCGATGCTGTGCCCGCCGGCGACGAAGCAGGCGGCCTCCCGGGCGACGTCGTTGCCGCCGCGCAGCACCTCCGCCAGCAGCTCGGTGGGCAGCGTGTCCATCGGCCAGCCGACGAGGTTCACGCCGACCACCGGGCGCCCTCCCATGGCGTAGACGTCGGACAGCGCGTTCGCCGCGGCGATGCGCCCCCAGTCGTAGGCGTCGTCGACGACGGGCGTGAAGAAGTCGGCGGTCGCGACGACCGCCGTCCGGTCGTCCACCCGCACCACCGCGGCGTCGTCGCCGTCGTCCAGCCCGACCAGCAGGTCGGGCGAGACGTGGCCGGTGAGGCCCTTCACGACCTCCTCGAGGGTGCCGGGCGGGATCTTGCAGGCGCACCCGCCGCCGGAGGCGTACTGGGTCAGTCGGTAGCTGGTGGTCACCCGGGCGACGCTACGTCGGACGGAGCAGCACGACCTCGACCGGGTCGCCCGCAGCGCAGGCCGCTGTGCCGGCCGGGACCCGCAGCAGCCCGTCGGCGGTCGCCAGGCTCGACAGCGCCCCCGCCCCGCCGGGCAGCGGGGTGGCGACGCCGTCGCGGACGGCGACCCGCACCCAGTCGTCCACGTCCAGGGCCGAGCCGACGTCGGTGGCCAGCCGGGCCGTCGTCGTCGGGCGGGCTCGGGGTGCGGTGCCCAGCAGGCCGGCGAGCAGCGGGACGGCCAGCAGCTCGAAGGCCAGCCAGGCCGAGACCGGGTAGCCGGGCGAGCCCAGGACGGGCGTGCCGTCCACGACACCGACCAGCGCGGGGTGGCCCGGGCGGACGGCCAGGCCGTGCACCACGACCGTCCCGAGCGAGCGCACGACCTCGGCCGTGTGGTCGTCCCGGCCCGCGCTGCTGCCCGCTCCGACGACGACCAGGTCGGCGGTCGCGCACGCCGCGCGGACCGCTGCCGCCAGCGCAGCCGGGTCGTCCGGCACGACCGGCAGGGCCTCGGCCGTCGCACCCGCCTCGACCGCCTGCGCGACGAGCATCAGCGAGTTGGTGTCCAGCACCTCACCGGGCGCCGCCGGTCTGCCCAAGGGCCGCACCTCGTCGCCGGTGGGCACGACCACGACGTGCGGACGGGACGTCACCGGCAGGTGCAGGTGACCGCCGGCGGCGGCCAGCGCGACGTCGACCGGCCTCAGCACGGAGCCGGCCCGCAGCAGCAGGTCGCCGGTGGCGACGTCCTCCCCGCGGGGCCGGACGTGGCGCCCGGCGACGGCGGCGTGCGCGAGGACGGCGACGGTCCCGTCGCGGGTGACCTGCTCGCGGACCACCACCGCGTCGCGACCGACAGGCAGCGGGTCGCCGGTGTCGACGACGTCGTACGCCTCGGCGGCCAGCCGCAGGCCGGTGGTCGCTGCCGCCGTCACGGCGATGCCGTCCATCGCCGCCACCTCACCCGGCGGTGAGTCGACGAGGGAGCGGACGTCCGCCGCGCACACCCGGCCGACCGCGTCGCGCAGCTCGACGTGCTCCGCCGGCCGCGGCACGACCGGGCAGGCCGCCAGCCACCGGACCACCGCCTCGGAGGGCAGCGTCACGGCCGGCCCGTCACGGGGCGTCGGTCACGGGGCGGCCGGAGGCGTCGAGCCCGCGGGCGGCGTAGTAGCCGGAGACCATGCTGCGCAGCCGCTCGGGCGTCAGCTCGGCGGTCCGGCCCGAGCCCATCGTCAGGCTGGTGGTGAGGAAGCGCTCGGGCAGCCAGTCGTCCTCGGGGGTCCAGCCCTCGCGCAGGTTGAAGGCCCGCTTGGCCAGCACGATCCGCTGCGCGGTGGCGCGCAGCTCGTCCGCGGTGAGGTCCCAGCCGGTGACCAGCGACAGCAGCTGCGCCCACTCGGTGAAGGGGTCGTCGAAGACCTTGCGCAGGAACGAGCACAGGATCATCGAGTCCATGACCGCGGCGCGGTCCTCGGCCTCGATGGCGCCCAGCACGTGCGCCTGTCCACCGGCGAGCCGGTCGAGCTCGCCGGACAGGTCGGCCTCGTACGCCCCGCTGCGGTTGTGGTCGGCGCCGCGGGCGTTCACGGCCATGCCGAGGGCCATCGCCTGCATGGTGCGGGGCTCGTACCCGGGCAGCTCGAGGCCCTTCACCTGCGGCGCGAACGCCAGCGACCCCTTGCCGACCTGCGCGGCGGCCGCTCTCGAGCCGAGCGCCAGCAGCGGCCCGAGTCCCTCGCCGGAGCCGATCTCCTCGACCGCGCGAAGCAGCGCCCCGCCGTCGCCGAAGCGCAGCCACGGCGCGTCGAGCAGACCGCGCTCGGCGCACTCCATCGCCCAGGCGATGGTCCCGCCGGTCGAGATGGTGTCGAGTCCGAGCTCGTCGCACCGGGCGCTCGCGGTGATCACCGCCTCGGGGTCGGCGACGCCGCACATCGACCCCAGCGACGAGACGCTCTGGTTCTCCATCCGCACCCGCTTGCCGCCCCGATCGCGGTAGAGGTGCTCGCAGCCGATCGAGCAGGAGGCGCAGGACGCCCGGGTGACGCCGCGGGCCTGCGCGAGCTCCTCGGCGCCGAGCTGCGGTGCCCCCTCGAACACGGCCTGCTGGAAGTTGCGGGTCGGCAGGGTCGACAGCGCGTTGAAGGCCAGGACGTTGCCCATCGTCCCGAGCTCGCGGTACTTCGCCGTGGCCCGGCCCAGCGACCGGGCGCGCAGGTCCTTGGCCGCGGCCAGCACCCCGGCCGGGTCGGCCGGCGCGACCCTGCGGGTGCCGCGCACGGCGAGCGCCTTGACGCCCTTGCTGCCCATCACCGCGCCGAGACCGCCGCGGCCGGCGTGCCGTCCGTCGTGCGAGATCGTGGCGTACGCGACGCCGCGCTCGCCGGCGGTGCCGATCGCGGCGACCTGCCAGCGGTGGCCCGACCGCTCACGCACGGCGGCCTCGGCCTCCGCGGCCGTCCGGCCCCACAGGTCGCCGGCGGGCTCGAGGCGCACCGCGCCGTCGTCGACGAACAGCACCGACGGCCCGGCGGCGCGTCCGACCAGCACGATCGCGTCGTGCCCGGTGAGCTTGCCCGCGATCGCGAAGTGGCTGCTCGCCAGGGCGTCCGTCAGCAGCCCCGTCAGCGGCGACTTGGCCACGACGGCGAACTTCGCGCTCGTCGTCAGCGGGGTGCCCACGAGCGGGGAGAACACGAAGCAGAGCGGGGCCTGCGGCCCGAGCGGGTCGACCCCCACGGGGGCGAGCTCGGTCAGCAGCCAGGCGCCGAGACCTGCTCCGCCGAGGAACTCGCGCAGCACCGTCGGCGGGACGGGCAGGACGCGGGTGCTGCCGTCGGTGACGTCGACGATCAGCGCGCGGCCGAAGCAGCCGCCGGGCACGGTGGGCTCAGCCACCGGCGTCCGCGCTCAGCAGGGCGACCACGTCTCCGGCGACCAGCGGGGTGCCGGGGTCGCGCGAGGTCTGGTCGCCGTTGACGGCCGCCAGGACGTGCCGGTCGAGGGCGACGCCGACCTGCGCGGCC
>JAOPVV010000402.1 GCA_025966005.1 Frankiales bacterium | reverse complement strand
AGGTCCCGGCCTCCCTCGACGCCGTGCTCGACGCCCTCGAGGCCGACCACGACTACCTGCTCGAGGGTGGCGTGTTCACCCCCGACCTGATCGAGACGTGGATCGCCTACAAGCGCGAGACCGAGATCGACCAGCTCCGTCTGCGCCCGCACCCGTACGAGTTCGACCTGTACTACGACATCTAGCTCCAGCCCCAGACTGCGGCGCCGGACGACCCGGCACCCCCTCTGACCTGCACGTCTGCGAGAGCGGGCCCCCACCGGGGGTCCGCTTTCGCACATCCCTGACAACAAGCGGCCGCCCAGTCCCGACCCATGCCCGCAGCGACGGCGGGGTCCCGGACGCGCCGGACAGGTCTGCTGGTGACCGACACCAGCGCCAAGGCGCTCCCCCAGGCCCCCCATCCCGACAACCCCATCTGGACCATCGAGAACCTCGCCTTCGTTTTCCACTTGGTTGGACAGCGCCCGCGAGTACACCTACCGCACCGACTTCCCCGGCGCGGTCAAGATGGGGCGCCGCTGGACCTGGGACCGCGACGACGTCCTGGGCTGGTACCGCCAGCAGCCCAAGCACCTCGCTGCCGCCCGCCGCCGGGGCGACAAGGCGGCTCCGGCCGCGCCCAGCGCGGTCATCAAGCCCTACAAGCCGCGTGGGCGGGCGGCGTGACCGCCCCGGCGCGCGGTCGCGCCCGGCCCGTCGCCGTCATCGGCCCCGTCAACGTTCTGGCCCCCAGGAACGACCAGCGCTACTACAGGCTGACCTGGACCAACCCCGATGGAACCGCCGGCCGCACCTCCGGCGGCACCACCTTGGCCGCCGCCAGTGCCAAGGCCACCGGCCTGGACGTGCAGCTGCAGCAGGCAGCCGGCAGCCGTTCTCGATCGCCGCGTCCCACGTGTGCCTACCCGAGAGCGAAGCACCGGGCGCGACCGTCCCGACCCGCGCACACCCACTTGCTGGTGAACGGGTTGCTACGGCTGAGCCGGACCCGCCTCCTTCGGCAGCCCAGGAATTGAAGAACTCCTCGACCTTGTCGTAGTACTCGTGCTACCGCGTCCAATGCCTTCTCGGGCGGGAGCGGCCGCTGGTCCATCGGCGCTGCGCACAGTGCACCACCCGTGCTGCAGCTGTCCCCCGTGGACGTCGACGACCTTGTGGTGGTCGCTCCGGCGCTGCTCCACGGCACCGCCGAGCGGTCACCCCGCAGGTTCGTGTACAGCAGGTCGCCGATGAGCAGCTCGAAGCGGTGCCGCGCGCGGACCCGGTCGATCAGGCGCCGGGAGTCGTCCACGACGTCGGCGTTGGCCGGCGTCAGGACGAACCCGTCGATGAGCAGGGCTCCTTGTTGGCGTCGGCGTCGGCGTCGGGGACACGGCAGATCTCGTGCTTGCGGAAGACCGAAGACGACCTCTTGCCTCCGCCTTTGCTGGTCTTGTAGCCCCAGGCGGCGTCGAGGTAGCGACCTCGCGTACCCGTGGCCGGACCTCACTGCGTCCCGCGCCCCGACCGCTGTCCGACCGCCAGCCGCGGCATCGCTGCCAGCAGGTCACGGGTGTAGGAGTGCTGGGGGTCTGCGAAGACCTGCTCGGTCGTGCCCTTCTCCATGAACGCTCCGCGCTGCATGACCGCGACCTCGTGGGCGAGGGAGTGCACCAGGGCCAGGTCGTGGGAGATGAACAAGTACGCGAGGTCGCGCTCGTGCTGGAGCTCCCGCAGCAGTTCGAGCACCTGTGCCTGAATAGAGACGTCCAGCGCTGCCGTCGGCTCGTCGCAGACCAGCAGCTTCGGCTCGAGCGTCAGCGCGCGCGCGATGGACACCCGCTGCAGCTGGCCTCCGGACAGTTGGGAGGGGAAGCGGTGCAGGAAGGCGGTGGGCAGGCCGACCCGGACCAGGAGCGCCGCCGCCTGCTCCTCCCGCTCCGACCGGGAGAGGCGCGTGTGCAGGAGCAGCGGTTCCGCGACCGATTCGCCGATCGGGACGCGGGGATCGAGGCTCCCGTAGGGGTCCTGGAAGACCATCTGCATCCACCGCCGCTCCCGCCGGAGCGCGCGTCCACCCAGCGCACGCAGATCGCGCCCGTCAAAGGTCAGGGAGCCGCTGTCGGGCTCGACCAGGCGCAGGACGAGCCGGCCCACGGTCGACTTGCCCGCACCCGACTCGCCGACGAGGGCGAGGGTGCGCCCCTGCTCCACGGTGAACGACAGGTCGTCCGCCGCCCTCGTGGCCGGGCGCCCCGCGCTACGGAACTCCTTGACCAGGTGGGCCACCTCAAGCAGTGCCATGGGCGTCGATCCCTTCCAGGTCGAGCTCGTCCGCGCGCACGCAGCGCACCTGGCGGCCAGCTCCGGCGGTGTCGAGCGGGACCGGGTCGGTGTCGCACCGCCCGCGTATGGCGAACGCGCACCGCGGGTGAAACCGGCAGCCCGCCGGAAACTGCCCGGCGGGCGGTACGGCCCCGGGCACGGGGCGCAGCGGCGCTCGTCGGCCGACGACAGGAACCGCCTGGATGAGCGACGCCGTGTACGGGTGCTCGGGTTGCGTGAGCAGGTCGTCCGTGCGCCCGGTCTCCACGATCTGCCCCGCGTACATCACGGCGACCCGGTCGCACATTGTCGCGACCACGCTGAGGTCGTGCGTGATGAGCAGGATCGCGATCCCCATCTCGGACTGCAGCTCGTTCAGCAGCGCGAGGATCTGCGCCTGGACCGTGACGTCGAGCGCTGTGGTCGGCTCGTCCGCGATGAGCAGCTGCGGCTCGCAGGCCAGAGCCATGGCGATCATGGCCCGCTGGCACATGCCCCCCGAGAGCGTGTGCGGGTACTGCCGGGCTACCGACGCCGCGTTCGGCAGGCGGACCCGGTCGAGCATGTCGACCGCCTGTCGGCGCGCGTCCGCCTTGCCCACAGGGCGGTGCCGTCGCACCGCCTCGGCGATCTGGTCACCCACGGTGAAGGCGGGGTCCAGACTGCGCGTCGGCTGCTGGAACACCATGCCGATGCTGCTGCCGCGCACCTCCGACCACCCGCGCTCGTCGAGCGCGGTGAGGTCCTGCCCGGCGAAGACTGCAGAGCGAGCCCGCATCTGCCCTCCGGTGAAGCGCAGCAGCCCCGCGAGCGCCAGGCTCGTGACGGTCTTGCCGGACCCCGACTCGCCGACCAACCCCAGCGTCTCGCCCGCCGAGATCGACAGCGAGACGTCGTCGACCACCTGCACGGACGGGGCTCCGCGGTGGTGGCCCCGGAACCAGACGTCCAGGCCCTCCACCGACAGCAGCGGCTGCGGCACACCCACAGGCACCGACATCCCTAGGCCCTCCCTCGTGACGTCCCGCGGCTGAGCGCGTCGCGCACGCCGTCCGCGAGCAGCTGGAGCGACAGCACGGTGACCACCATGGCCAGGCCCGGAGCGAGGACCAGGTAGGGGTGCGTCGCAAGGCGCGAGGACGCGCCACCGATGAGCGAGCCCCAGCTCGCCGTCGGCGGTCGGGCGCCGATGCCCAGGAAGCTGATGGCTGCCTCGGCGAGGATCGCCGCGCCCATGAGGAGCGACACCTGCACGAGCAGCGAGGACGCGATGTTCGGCAGCACGTGGCGCCACAGGATCCGGCTGGTCGGGCAGCCGAGGCTGATGCTCGCCTCGATGAACGTCGTGCGGCGCACGTCGCTGGTGGTCGCCCGGGTCAGCCGCAAGAAGCGCGGGACGAAGACCAGGCCGATCGCCAGCATCGCGTTGGTGATGCCAGGGCCGAGGACGGCGACGATGGTGAGCGCGAGCACGATCGCCGGGACGCTCATGAGGCCGTCCGCCAGGCGGCTCAGGACGGCGTCCACCCAGCCCCCGCGGTAGCCGGCCAGCAGACCCAGCGGGATCCCGCCGACGAGCGCGACCAGGACGGCGAGCCCGGCCCCGTAGAGCGTCACGCGGCCCCCGTGGATGAGTCGGCTCAGCAGGTCTCGGCCGAGCTCGTCCGTCCCGAGCAGGTGCTGTCCGCTCGGGCCCTGCAGCCGGTTCAGCAGGTCTTGCTCGTTCGGTCCCTGGGGCGCGACGAGCGGCGCCGCAGTGGTGGCCAGGACGATCAGGACCAGGACGACCAGCGACACCATGGCCCAACGGTCGTGGCGCAGCGTCCGCCACACGCCGCCCGGCTGCGCCCCGGGAACAGCGACGCCCTCCTCGAGCACGACCGCGTCGGCGGGCACTGACACCGGTTCGCCACCGTTCAGGGGCGCCGTCACGACTGCACCAGCGAGCGCGGGCTGAAGTAGCCGTAGGAAAGGTCCACGAGCAGGTTGACGACGACGACGAAGATCGTCGTCATCAGGGTCACCCCGAGCACCACGGGGATGTCACGCTGCAGCACGGCGCGGACCAGCAGTGAGCCGATCCCTTGGATGTTGAAGACGCTCTCCACCACGACGGTGCTGCCGATGACCTGCGCGACCCGGAAGCCGAGCACCGTGACGACCGGGATCGCCGCGTTCTTCAGCCCGTGCTTGCCCACCAGGGCGGTGGTGCGCAGCCCTTTCGCGCGGGCGGCCAGCACGTAGTCCGTGGCCAGGACGTCCTGCAGGGAGCCGCGCAGCTGCCGCATCACCTCCGCCGCCGGGATCGCCGCGAGGGCGATCGCGGGGAGCAGCAGGGTCCTGAGCCACTCGACCGGTCCGTCGGCAAAGGGCGCATACCCGACCGCCGGGAACCAGGACAGCTGGATGGCGAAGACGTAGGCCAGCACCAGGCCGATCCAGAACGGCGGTGCCGCGATGGATACGGCGGACAGCGTGCTGAGCAGCCGGTCCAGGAAGGAACCGGACCGCAGGGCGGCCACCAGTCCCGCGGCGAAGCCGACGACGATGGCGATGCTCAGCGACACCAGCAGCAGGGACAGAGTGACGGGAATGCGGCTGGCGAGCATGTCGGACACCTGCTCCCCGCTGCTCAGCGAGGTCCCGAGGTCGCCGCGTACCGCGTCGGCGAGCCAGTTGCCGAACCTGGACAGCAAGGGCTCGTCCAGTCCCAGGGAACGGCGGATGCGGTCCACGTCGGCTGCGCTCGCCGTCTCCCCGGCGATGCGGACGGCGATGTCGCCGGGCGCGAGGTCGAGGAAGGCGAAGACGGCGAAGGCGAGCAGCACGAGCAGCGGCACGGACCCTGCCAGGCGGAGCAGGACCCGCCGGAGCAGCGGGGGCAGGTGCACGTCGGCTAGCTGCCCGACCGGGCGAGGTGGCGCGGGTCGAAGATCCCGGTCCAGGCCAACGGCAAGTCGTCAGCCCCGATCACGTCGCCGGGGTAGAGCATCATGGCCGGCTGGAAGCACAGGGGGACGTACCAGACCCGCTCCGACACCTGCTGAGCGACCTGCCTGTAGGCCGTTGCGCGGGCGTCCTGGTCGGTCATGGCGAGTGCCTGCTCGGCGACCGTCGTCAGACCGGCGCTGTCGGTGCCGGCGAGCGCGTAGCCGCCGGTCAGGTAGTTCCCCACGAGCTGCGCCGGGTCCGGCTCGCCGTTGATGACGTGCAGGTACGCGTCGTAGTTGCCGGCCCTGAACTCCTCGAGGGCGGTGGCGGACTCCAGCGGCGTGATCGCGACCTTGACGCCGACCTCCTGGAGCTGGCTCTGCACGACCTGGAGGATCTCGTTCTGAGGCGACAGACCCGCGTTGACGGCGACCTTCAGCTCCAAGCCGGAAGCGCCGGCCTGCTGCAGTAGCGCCTTGGCAGCGGGGACGTCGTGCGCCTGCACATCCTCGAGAGCCTCGTCGTGCGCCCAGTGCGATGCGGGCCAGGGCTGACTGGTCGTAACGCAGTTGCCGTCGAGCAGGCCCTCGGAGATGCCCTTCTTGTCGATCGCGTGCGCGATGGCCTGGCGAACCCGCACGTCGGCGAGCGCCGGTCGGGTGTTGCGCAGCATCAGGGCGTAGTGAAGCAGGGAGTCGTACTGCGTGAACTCGTGGGCCTCGCCGTCGCCGAGCGCCGTCGCCTCGGTCGCCTGGTCCTGCTTGACGTAGATGCTCTCGAGGTCGCCCGAGCGCACCGCGTTCATCCGCGTCGCGGACTGCGGCATGGACACGATTTCAAGCTGTGCCAGCCGGCCCGCCTCCGGGTCCCAGTGCCCGTCCGGACGGGGGGCGAACTGGACCCGCTCGTTGGGAGTGAACGCCTTCACAACGTAGGGACCGCTGCCCGCCCCCTCCGTGTTGCGCCCGAGGTCGGCGCGGCTCATCACCGCGGGGTTGAGCACGATGCCCGGCGCCTGCGCCAGGACGGCAGGCAGCGAGACGTTCGCCTTGCTCAGCACGAGGCGGACCGTCTTGTCGTCCACGGCCTCGACGGTCTTCACGGTGGAGAGCGCCTTGGTCACGGTCGAGCCCTCGAGCGTCTTCCCGCGCTCGATGCTCGCCTTGACCGCGGCCGCGTCCACGGGAGCGCCGTCCGAGAACGTCACGCCCTCGCGGAGCGTCACCTCGAGCTGGGTGCCGTCGGCGGAGTACTTCCAGGCCGTGGCCAGCATCGGCTGGACCTTCTGCTCGGCGTCGACCGAGAACAGGCGGTCGTACATCGCGTAGAGGTACACGCGGTCCTGCGGCCGCTCCTTGTGCGGGTCGAGCTGAGTGGGGGGCGCCGTGAAGCCGATCCGCATCGTCGCGGTCTTGTCGACCGTTCCGCTGCCGGCCGACTTCGAGGCGGGCTCGGAGTCGCTGCCTCCCCCGCACGCGGCGAGGGCGACCGCGAGCCCGAGAGCTGTGAACGAGTGCTTGAGGCGCATGGGCTTCCTGCTTCCGTCGATGCCTGGACACCGGTAGTAGTACAGAAATAACGAAATCTGTCTCTCGCGTCCGCTTCCGTTGCGCGATCGTTACGCTCACAGAAC
>JAOPVV010000391.1 GCA_025966005.1 Frankiales bacterium | reverse complement strand
GCCCTCGGCCCCGGTGGCGGGCCCCGCGGCGGCCACGGTCGCGGGCGTGCTCGACGGCGTCGAGCTGCGCCTCGAGGTCGCCGACGACCCGCAGGAGCGGGCCGTCGGCCTGATGGGGCGCACCTCCGTGCCCGCCGGTACCGGCATGGTCTTCCTGTACGACGCGCTGTCCGAGGGCCGGTTCTACATGTACCGGGTGCCGGTGCCCCTGCGCGCGACGTTCGTCCGGTCCGGCCGCGTCGTGTCGACCGTCGTCATGCCGCCCTGCGGTCTGGACGACCCCGCCGCCTGTCCCACCTACGGCGCGGACGGTCCGTACGACACCGTCGTGGAGACCTCGCCGGACGTCGCTCCCACGCCGGCCCCCGGTGATGCGTTCACCTTTCGCGACTGAAACGTCACCGGTGGTGAGAACACCTCTACCCCAGCGGGATCGGAGTGTGGTCCTCGCGACAGTTGCACCGGCGATGAGCCGGGCACAGACCGGCCCGACACGAACGGCGCCCGACCGGGGCGCCCCACCTGGAGGGAAGCACATGCGCAGAGCACTCGCCACCGCGACGATCGCCGGGGCCATCGCGCTCGTGCCGTTCACGGCCACCGCGTACGCCGACGACGCGCTCGCCGGCGGCGCCGTCCTCACGACGAGCGAGACCGACACCGACGAGCCGCTCGCCGAGGACGGCAACGACGACACCGGCAAGTACGGCCTCATCGGGCTCACCGGCCTGTTCGGCCTGTTCGGCTACAAGAAGTACCGGGACCACCGCGCCACCCGCTCCACCACCGACGCGACCGGCACCACCGGCACGGACGGCTCCTCACGCCGCGTCTGACCGCCGCCCTCCCCTCCACGCTGACCCGATCCGAAGGAGCACCACCATGCGCAAGACCCTCACCGCCCTGGCCCTGACCGCCACGCTCACCGGTGGCACCACCGCCGCCGTGACCGCCTTCGCCGCCCCGGCGCAGGCCGCCCCGCCGGTCACCCAGTCCACGCAGGAGAACGCGGACAGCGACGACAGCGACAAGACCGGCCTGTGGGGCCTGCTCGGCCTGCTCGGCCTGGCCGGTCTGGCCAAGAAGAAGGAGCACGTCGAGCACACCGGCACCACCACGCGCCGGTAGTCGCAGCGCACGTCGACGGGGCCGGGACGCCGCACGCGTCCCGGCCTCGTCGTGCGCCCGGGCCCCTGCCCGTCCCGTCCTAGGCTCGGACGATGACCGAGCCGCTGACCGAACGCCTCCGCGCCGCCGTCCACCGTGAGATGTCCCGGGCCCGACAGGACCTCGAGGCCCTCGTCCGGGTCCCGTCGATCTCGGCCGACCCGGCGCACGCGGTCGACGTCGCCGCGGCGGTGCAGCAGGTGGCGGCGCTGGCCTCCGACGCGGGGGCTGCCGACGTGCGGGTCGTCCACGCGGGCGGGCAGCCGGCGCTCGTCGCGAGCTGGCCGGCTCCCGAGGGCGCCCCGACGGTGCTGCTCTACGCCCACCTCGACGTCCAGCCGACCGGACCGGCGCAGGAGTGGACGAGCCCGCCGTTCGTGCCGACCGAGCGCGACGGGCGGCTCTACGGCCGCGGGGCGGCCGACGACAAGGCCGGGGTGCTCATGCACCTGGCCGTGCTGCGAGCCTTCGGCGGGTGCCCGCCCGTCGGGGTGGTGCTGTTCCTCGAGGGCGAGGAGGAGATCGGCTCGCCGACCCTGCCGGCCCTGCTCGCCGACCACCGCGACGCGCTGCGCGCCGACGTCATCGTCATCGCCGACTCGGCGAACGCCTCCGTCGACGTGCCGGCCTTCACCACCAGCCTGCGCGGCCTGGTCGACGTCGTCGTGGAGTGCCGGGTGCTCGAGCGCCCCGTCCACTCCGGCATGTTCGGCGGAGCCGTCCCCGACGCGCTGACCGCGCTCGTGCGGCTGCTCGCGACGCTGCACGACGACGCCGGCGACGTCGCGGTCGCCGGGCTCCACGCCGCGACCTCGGACGCGCCGTCGCCCGACGTCGAGGTCTTCCGGGCGGACGCCGGTCTGCTGCCGGGCGTCGAGCTGATCGGCACCGGCAGCGTGCCCGAGCGGCTGTGGCACAAGCCCGCCGTCGCCGTCCTGGGCATGGACGCCCCGGCCACCGCCGACGCCAGCAACGTCCTGCTGCCGCGGGCGCGGGCCAAGGTCAGCCTGCGGCTGGCCCCCGGCGGGGACGAGCACGGCGCGCTCAAGGCGCTGACTGACCACCTCACCTCGCACGCCGTGTGGGGCAGCGAGGTCGAGGTCACCGCCGGCTCGGTCGGGGGCGCCTTCGCCCTGGAGGCGGTCGGCGACGTGTACGACCTGGCCCGTGCGGCGTTCGAGCAGGCCTACGGCAACGCCCCTGTCGAGGCCGGCATCGGCGGGTCGATCCCGTTCATCGCCGAGTTCGCCCGCACCTACCCGGGCGCGACCGTGCTGGTCACCGGCGTCGGCGACCCGGCCTCCCGCTGGCACGGCATCGACGAGAGCCTCGACCTCGGCATGTGGGAGCGGGCCTGCCTGGCGGAGGCGCTGCTGCTCGCCGGCCTGGCGTGAGCGTCGAGGAGGACCTGACCCGCGTCCTGTCCGGCTGGGCCGTCGGGTCGGTCGCGGCCGGGGCGGTGCTGTCGGTGTTCCCGCGCACCCGCGGCTTCGGACGGCAGACCGCGGCCTGGGGGGCGGTCGACGGCGCGATCGCGTACGCCGGTGTCCGGGGACGGGACCGCAAGGGCCCCACCGAGCGGCGCCGGCTGCGGACCGTGCTGCTCGTCAACGCGGGCCTGGACGTCGGCTACCTCGCGCTCGGCGCGCGGCTGCGGCGCAGCGAGCGCTGGCGGGGAGACGGGCTGGCCGTGCTGGTGCAGGGGGCGTTCCTGCTGCTGCTCGACACGACCGCGGCGGCCCGCCTGCGCTGAGGCGTGCGGCGGGCGCGGGCGGGGAAGACGACGGGCCATGACGCAGACCGATGACACCGCCCGCACCCTCGACGACGCCCTGGACGGCCTGCGCTTCGGCATGGTCGCCACCGCCGGCCCCGACGGGGAGTGGGCGTCCCGCCCGCTCGCGCTCGCCGGTCAGGAGGGCGGCGTCCTGCGCTTCCTCGTCTCGACCGACGCCGACTGGGTGGCCGGGCTCGAGGTGCAGTCCTCGCCGACGACCGTGACCTTCAGCGACCCGGGCAAGAACACCTACGTGGCGCTGCAGGGCGCCGCGCGCACGACGAACGACCGCGCCCGCATCAAGGAGCTGTGGAACGTCGGCGCCGCCTCGTACTTCGACGGCGAGGACGACCCGGAGGTGCGCGTGCTCGAGGTGTCCGTCTCCTACGGGGAGTACTGGGACGGCCCGCACGGCCGCCTCGGCCAGGCGCTGAACCTGGTCAAGGCCGCCCTGGGCAACGACGACGCCGGCGAGCAGGGCGACGTCGTCGTCTGACGCAGCGCCCTCGCCCGGGCGTCAGCGGTCGACCCGGGCGAGGAACGACAGCACCCGCTCGGTGACGAGCGCGGCCGCCTGCGGGTCGTGCGCTGCCAGGCTGCTGTCGGTGAACAGGTGTCGGTCGCCCGGGTAGACGAACAGCGTCGCGTCCGGTGCTGCGGCCACGAGCTCGCGGGCAGCGTCGAGGTCGCCCTCGAGGGCGAACGAGGGGTCGGCGTCCATGCCGTGCACCTGGACCGGCACGCTGTCGGGCCAGGCGCCGCCGAACTCCGACGGCGGCAGGCACGACTCCAGCAGCACCGCCCCCTTGGCGCCCGGCCGCGTCTGCGCGAGCGCCTGCGCCGGCAGCACCCCCATGGAGATGCCGGCGTAGACGAGCCCCTCGGGGAGCTCGTCGGCGCTCGCCCGTCCGCGGGCGATGATCGTGTCGAAGCCCGTGGCCCGGGCGTGCGCCAGGCCCTCCTCGAGCTCGTCGAAGACCAGGCCGTCGAACAGGTCGGGGACGTGCACGACGTGCCCGGCCCGCCGGAGCGCCTCGGCGAACGCCTGCACGCCCGGGGTCAGCCCCTGCACGTGGTGGAACAGCAGCACCTCGGCCATGCCCGCTCCGTCCTGCGCCGCGCGGCGGCGGCGCGGCCCCGATCCTGCACCCGCGGTCCGACAGTCGCCGTACCCTTCGGCCCGTGGCCACCGTCCTGTCCGTCCGTGACCGGCTCAAGCGCCAGGTCAACGACCTCGACCTGATGCGCAAGAAGGCGGCGACGCTCAACGACCTGAGCTGCTCGGCCGCCGTCCAGCAGACGGGCGGCCTCGGCGCGCGTGCGTTCGACGTCCCCGTGCGCGTGGTCCGGCCCGAGCACGACGACCTCGTCGTCGTCGGGCTGTCGGTCAAGGCCGGCGGGTACGAGAAGCACAGCGTGATCGTGCCGACGACGCCGATGACGAACGAGCAGTACGCCGACTACCTCGAGTTCCGCGACCTCCTGGGCCCGGCAGAGGCAGCGCAGGCGGTCCTCGAGGGCTGAGAGCCCCGCCCGCCCTGTCAGGGGGAACCGTCATCATGGGCCCATGACGGCGGACGGCTTCGCGCGCTGGCTGCGCGGCTGGCCCGACGACCGGCTGGTCGAGCTGGTCGCGCTGCGGGTCGGACGTGCCCACCGGCTGCCGACCTCCTTCGAGCAGCTCGGTGGGCTGCTCGCGCACCCGGCCGCGCTGGAGCCGGCCCTGGAGCGCCTCGACCGCACGGCCGTGCAGGTCGCCGTCGCGCTCGCCGACGCCGGCGGGTGCCTGATGGCGGCCG
>JAOPVV010000357.1 GCA_025966005.1 Frankiales bacterium | reverse complement strand
GGACCTCCTCGGCGACGCGCAGCCCCCCGAGCCCGGCTCCGACCACGACGACTCGCGAGGGGGGTCGCTCCGGCACCGCCTCAGCCTGTCAGAGCCCGCAGACGCGCCGCGCCGAGGGGCGTAGCGTCCCGGTCGTGGTCGACGAGCGCTCGGCGCGGGACGAGCAACCCGTGGTCGTCAATGCCCTGCAGCTGCAGGAGCGCCTCGCGTTCGTCCTCGAGTCGGCGGCGATGGGCTAACTGGGACCTCGACCTCGTCATGAACACGACCACCCGGTCGCTCCGGCACGACCAGTGCTTCGGGTACGACGCGCTGCTGCCCGAGTGGACCTACCAGACGTTCCTCGCGCACGTGCACCCTGCCGATCGCCAGCGTGTGGCCGACTGCTTCGAGGGGGCCCTGGCAGGCGTCGGCGCGTACGACGTCGAGTTCCGCGTCGCCTGGCCGGACGGCACCGAGCACTGGCTGGTCTCACGTGGGCAGTTCGTCCGGGGCCCGCAGGGCGACCCGCGCCGCGTCGGAGGGATCGTCGGGGACGTCACGGCCCGCAAGCAGTCCGAACAGACGGCCCTGGCCGCCGTGACCAGGCTCGCGGGGCTCGTGCAGTCGATGGGCGACGCCGTGGTGACGCACACCCTCGACGGGGTCATCCGGAGCTGGAACCCGGCCGCTGCCGAGATGTTCGGCTGGACAGCGCAGGAGGCCCTCGGCCGGCCGCTCTCCGAGATCGCGCCGAGCGAGGGGTCGTCACCCTTCGCCGAGCGGATGACCGCCGTCGCCGCGGGCCAGTCCCTCACGGGGCTCGGCTCGACCCGTCGTCGTCGGGACGGCAGCCTGATCGAGGTCGCGCTGACCCTCTCGCCGGTGCGCGGGCCCGACGGCGCCGTGGTCGCCGCCACGGCGGTGGTCCGCGACGTCACCGGACAGCGCCGGCTCGAGCGCGAGCTCCTGCGCCAGGCCCTGCACGACAGCCTGTCCGGGCTGCCCAACCGGGCCCTGCTGGCCGACCGGCTCGAGCACGCCCTCGCGTCGGCGGAGCGCAGCGGGCGCGCCGGCTGGTCATCGGCGCCAGCATCGGGCTGGCCGTCAGCCCGCCGCTCACGCCGGGCGAGCTCCTGCGGTCGGCCGACGTCGCGATGTACGACGCGAAGCGCTCCGGACGCTCCCGCTCGAGCCTGTTCCTGGCGCCGATGACGCAGCAGGCGCAGGACCGTCTCGACCTCGCGACCGACCTGCGGGAGGCGCTCGCCCAGGACGGCCTGGAGATGCGCTACCAGCCGGTCGTCGACCTGCGCTCCGGCGCGCTGGTCGGCGTCGAGGCGCTGGCGCGGTGGGACCACCTCGTCCGCGGGGCCGTGCCGCCGGCCGTCTTCGTCGCCGTGGCGGAGGCCACGGGCTCGTCACGGCGCTCGACCGGTGGGTCGTGCAGCGGGCCTGCGCGGACGGCGCCGCCATGGTGGCCGACGGGCTCCTGCCCGACGCCGCGCACGTCGCCGTGAACGTGGGGGCGCGTGACGTCGCGGACGCCTCGATCGGTCAGATGGTCACGGAGGCGGTGACGGCGGCCGGTCCGTGCTTCGGGTACCAGCGACTGATCATCGAGGTGACCGAGCCGGGATCCTCGGCGACACCGACCTGGCAGACAAGGCGCTGCGCGAGCTCTGCGACCTCGGCGTCACCATCGCCCTCGACGACTTCGGCGCGGGCTACTCCTGCCTGTCCCACCTGCAGCGCCTGCCCATCGCCGTGCTGAAGGTTGACCTGAGCTTCGTGCGCCGGGTGGCCGAGGAAGGCGGCGACGCGACGATTGTGCGCTCGATCATCCCGCTCGCGTCCGGCATGGACATGCGCACGATCGCCGAGGGCGTCGAGACGCTCGCGCAGGTCCGTCTGCTGCGCGAGATGGGCTGCGCCGCCGGGCAGGGGCGGTTCTGGGCCGAGGCCCTGACACCCGCCGCACTGGCGCGCCTGCCGCGATCGCTGCCCGACGGCCGCTTCGACGTCGGCTGAGCCGGCCGCCCGCCCCGGCGACTACGTTCGCGCGCATGACGACCGCGACCGCCCCCGGCCCCGCTGCCCTCGCCGCGGAGGCGGCCGCCCGCTGGGCCGAGTTGTCGGGCCACCCGCGCCACGACGTCGCGCTGGTCATGGGCTCGGGCTGGGTGCCGGCCGCTGACGCGCTGGGCGCTCCTGAGGTGGAGGTGCCGGTCACCGAGCTGCCCGGCTTCCTCGCCCCGGCCGTCAGCGGCCACGCCGGCACCGTGCGGTCGCTGCAGGTCGGCAGCCAGCGGGTGATGGTGCTGGTCGGTCGCACGCACCACTACGAGGGCCGCGGGGTGGAGGCGGTCGTGCACGGCGTGCGGGTCGCCGCCGCCGCCGGCTGCCGGACGGTCGTGCTGACCAACGCCGCCGGCGGGGTGCGCGAGGGCCTGTCGGTCGGGCAGCCGGTGCTCATCAGCGACCACCTGAACCTCACGGCCCGCTCGCCGCTGGTCGGCGCCCGCTTCGTCGACCTCGTCGACCTGTACTCAGCGCGGCTGCGGGGGCTGGTGCAGGCAGTGGACCCGTCGCTCGAGCAGGGCGTCTACGCCGCGCTGCCGGGCCCGCACTACGAGACGCCCGCCGAGATCCGGATGCTCCGCGGCATGGGCGCGGACCTGGTCGGGATGTCGACCGCCCTCGAGGCGATCGCTGCGCGCGCGGAGGGCATGGAGGTCCTCGGCGTCTCACTCGTCACGAACCTGGCGGCCGGCATGACGGGCGAGAAGCTCGACCACGCCGAGGTGCTCGAGGCCGGGAGGTCCTCCGCCGCCCGGGTCGGCACGCTGCTCGCCCGGGTGGTCGGGCAGCTGTGACCCTGTACGACGACGTCCGTGCCTGGATCGCCGACGACCCGGACGCGGTCACCCGGGCCGAGCTCGAGGCGCTGCTCGAGGCGGGCGCCGACCAGGCGCTGGCCGACCGCTTCTCCGGACCGCTGCACTTCGGCACCGCCGGGCTGCGCGGCCCGGTCCGCGGCGGGCCGAACGGCATGAACCGCGTCGTCGTCCGCCGCACCGCCGCCGGGCTCGCCGAGCACCTCGGCCCGGGCAC
>JAOPVV010000311.1 GCA_025966005.1 Frankiales bacterium | reverse complement strand
CGCCGCGCCCCGCGGCCGCTCCGGCGACCGGGGCCGGACCGCGCCGTCCGCTGCTCGGCACGGTCGGCAGCGGCGACCTCGAGGTCCGCGAGCGGCGTGCGCTGCGAGCCGCCTCCGAGGCGCTCGCCGAGTCGCACCCGGAGGAGTTCGCCCTGCTCCTGCGCGACGCCCGCCAGGCCGAGGGACTGCGCCCGCTGGGCGTCGTCCCGCCCCCTCAGGCCGTCGAGGACGAGCCCTAGACGGCTGCTATCGTTCTCGCCTGCACGACGCGCGCCGCTAGCTCAATTGGCAGAGCAGCGGACTCTTAATCCGCGGGTTCGGGGTTCAAGTCCCTGGCGGCGCACCCGTAGGCCCTGGTCGCTCTCCCCCGTGGAGGGCGGCCAGAGTCGTTCCTGCGGCCAGACGGGTGCACTCCCGTAGCCACGACGGGAGCCGTCGGGGGGCACGACGGACGATGGCCCTGGCCCCGATCGTCGGCAGGCTGGGCAGGACGTCCGCCCGACGTGGAGCAGCGCCCACCCGGACGACCAGGAGCCCCCCGTGACGCAGGACGACCCTCGGCCCCTCGGCCCCCTCGGCCCCCTCGACCAGCACGCCGACACCCGGTGCGAGGAAGGCGCTGCGCGCGGCGGTGGCCGTCGGGCTGGCCGTGACGGCGACTGGGGTGACCGCCGTCCAGGCCCTCGGTGCGGCCGGGGACGCCTCCGGGCGCGCCTGCGCCGGCACCGGCACGACGACCACCTATCCGCCGGCGCCGGTCCGCCTCGTCGACAGCCGCCGCGGCGCCGGCCTGGCTGCGGCCCTCGCCCCGGGCGTGGCCGCCACCGTGCCGGCCGGCGCTGTCGGGGCCGACGCGATCGCCCTGGTGGCCAACGTGACGGTCACCAGTCCGCAGAGCCGCGGCCACCTGACCGCCTGGGCCTCAGGGGCTCGTCCGTCGACCTCGATCCTTCACTTCGACAGGGGGCAGGAGGTCGCCAACGGCGTGCAGCTCGTCCTGAGCTCCCAGGCGTTCCGGCTGTCCTCCACGACGGCGACGCACGTAGTCGTCGACGTCGTGGGGACCGTCCGCCAGGACCTCGGTGCGCTGCGCCTGCTCGACGACGGCGAGACCTGCCGGGCGGACGAGCGGGAGGTGCTGGTGGGCGCCGGGGCCCCCGGTCCTGTCGGCCCTCCCGGTGCCGCGGGACCTGCGGGACCTGCGGGACCTGCGGGACCAGCCGGCGTGGCGGGTCCCGCCGGCGTTGCGGGTCCCGCCGGCGTTGCGGAACCAGCCGGCGTTGCGGGTCCCGCCGGCGCACCCGGCGAGGACGGCGGGGTGCTCCCCGACCAGTTCTGCCCCAACGACGGGACCGTCGTCGTCGGCTTCCGCGCGGGCGGGGTCGTCTGCGCCCTGCCGACCGCCGCGCTACGCGACCCGGGAGACCGAGCCGAACGACGCAGAGCCCGACGTCACGAGCCCCGTCGACGGGGTCTCGGGAACGCTGTCCGCGCCGGACGTCGACACCTTCTCGATCACGCTGCCGGAGGCGTGGGGGCTGCTCTACAGCCTGCGCAACTGCCTCACCGACGAGCGCGCGCCTGTGACGGCGGTGACCGTCACGATCCAGGGACCAGGGCGGATCGGTCCCGGCGTCGCCCACAGACGGGTGCGACCCTCCGTACGGGCAGCAGTCAGCGCAGATGCCTCCCGGCACGTACACGATCACCCTCACCTCGACCTCGCCCGTGCCCTTCCAGTACGACTTCCAGGCCTACGCCGACGACGGCATCTGACCTGCGCCGCCGGTGCTGACGGCGGCGCCGAGCCAGGCGGCGCCGGCCGCGCATCCCGCTTCCCTGCAGCGCGGCCGCCGTCTCGCAGCGGCGTGACCTGGTACGAGAAGGACACGTCGACGGGCCCGGGGGTGCTGGTCGCCACCGCGACGAACACCGAGTCCCCCGCCGAGACAGCACAGGATCGCCGGAGGACGTCTCGCTCGTCGAGCAGCTCACCAGACCCTCGGGCGTGGCGTTGGTGTTGCAGATCAGCGCCCCCTGGAAGTCGCTGCTGAAGACGTAGAGCTGCAGGTAGCCGCTCACGCCCTGGGCCGTGACGACCAGGGCGGAGAGCTGGCCGGAGACCAGGACCGGGACGCCAGAGGGCCTGCTGCCCACCCTGCTCGAGGCACAGCAGCTCCGGGTGACTCGTGCCGGCCCCGGCGCCGCAGGTGAGGACCCGGCTCCCCTCGAGCCCCCTGCTCGCCCTGCTCGCCCTGCTCGCCCTGCTCGCCCTGCTTGCCCTGCTCCCCTTGCTGGCCCTGCTCGCCCTGCTCCCCTGAGCCCCTTGCGGGCCCTGCTCATCGACCGCCGCGACATCGCGCGAGATGGTCACTCGTGCCCACACCCGTCCCGGACGCCGCGGTGAGTCCCGGCGTCCCGCGGCGTCCTAGGTTGCGGAGAGGGAGGTGCCGCGATGGCGGGTGTGAGGGTCTTGGTCGGGACGAGGAAGGGCGCGTTCGTCCTGACCAGCGACGAGGGCAGGCGCGACTGGACGGTGGAGGAGCCGCACTTCGCCGGCTGGGAGGTGTACCACCTCAAGGGGTCGCCGGCCGACCCGGACCGGATCTGGGCGAGCCAGTCCGGCGGCTGGTTCGGCCAGCTCGTGCAGCGCTCCGACGACGGCGGGCGCACCTGGGACGCGGTCGGCAACGACTTCACCTACGCCCCCCTCGACGGGCGGGAGGGAGCGGGCACGCACCAGGACTACGACGGCACGCCCAAGCCGTGGGCCTTCACGCGCGTCTGGCACATCGAGCCGAGCCTGACCGACCGCGAGACGGCGTACGCCGGCGTGGAGGACGCGGCGCTGTTCAAGACCACGGACGGTGGCCAGACGTGGAACGAGCTGGCGGGGCTGCGGGGTCACGGCTCCGGGCCGTCCTGGCAGCCGGGCGCGGGCGGGCTGTGCCTGCACACGCTGCTGCTGCACCCCACCGACGAGCAGCGGATCTTCGCCGCGATCAGCGCCGCCGGGGCGTTCCGCACCGACGACGGCGGCGCCACCTGGCTGCCGATCAACAAGGGGCTGCTGTCCGGCGAGATCCCCCAGCAGGAGGCCGAGGTCGGGCACTGCGTGCACAACCTCGCGATGCACCCCGACCGCCCCGACACGCTGTACATGCAGAAGCACTGGGACGTCATGCGCAGCGACGACGCCGGCGCGTCCTGGCACGAGGTCAGCGGAGACCTGCCGACCGACTTCGGCTTCCCGATCGAGGTGCACGCCCACGAGCCCGAGACGGTCTACGTCGTGCCGATCACCAGCGACTACGTGCACGTCGTCCCGGACGGCAAGCTGCGCGTCTACCGCAGCCGCACCGGCGGCGGCGAGTGGGAGCCGCTCACGAAGGGCCTGCCGCAGGAGCACTGCTACGTCAACGTGCTGCGCGACGCCATGGCCGTCGACCGGCTCGACGAGTGCGGCGTGTACTTCGGGACGACGGGCGGGCAGGTCTACTGCTCCCCGGACGGCGGCGACACGTGGCAGGCGATCGTGCGCGACCTGCCGTCCGTGCTGTCGGTGGAGGTGCAGACGCTGTGACCTGCGACGTGCTGCGATGACGCGCGTCGTGCTGCCCTACCACCTGCGCCACCTGGCCAAGGTGGACGGCGAGCTGACGGTCGAGGCGTCGACGCTCGAGCAGGTGCTGGACGCGCTGGAGACCCAGCACCCGGCGCTGCGCGGGACGCTGCGGGACGCGACCACCGGCAAGCGCCGGCCGTTCGTGCGGTTCTACGCCTGCCAGGAGGACCTCTCGCACCAGCCGCCGGACGCGCCGCTGCCGGACGCGGTGCTACGCGGCGACGAGCCGTTCCTCGTCGTGGGAGCGATGGCCGGCGGCTGAGCGCTCAGCAGAGCCGGGTGCGCAGGACGCGTGAGAGGCGCTCCAGCGTCTCGGCGGCGTCGCGGCCGAGCCGGCCACGGCGGTCGGTGGCGGCCGCGACCACCCGGTCGGGGCGGACCACGACGGCCGCCGCGCCCAGGTCCCGCAGCCAGTCCGCGACCGCCCCGTCCGCCGTCACCGTGCGAGCG